>JAYUBA010001398.1:0-3107 GCA_043741075.1 Frigoriglobus sp. | reverse complement strand
TGACAAACCCGCGAACTGGGTTCGCCGCCTCCGTGGGAAGTCGGAGGTGTCCGGCGAGTGGAAACTCTGGACAACGACCGTGCGGGGGCTGCGCTGGTTCGGGCAAAACCGACCACATGACCAACTGGTGGTCACCACCAAAACAGGCGGAACCTTTGCAAACCCCACCCACCGCAACAACCAAATTGCGAACACCTGGAACCGACTCATTGAGCGAGTACGAGATGACCAGCCGAAGTTCCCACGTCGGTCGTTCGGGAAGCTACGGAAGACGGCGATTAACCTGGTTCGTCAGGCAGCGGGTGAAGAGGTGGCTTCCGTGTTCGCGTCCCACGGCCAGCCGGTCCACGACGAGTTGATACGCGTCTACGCTAACCCGCGCTGGGCCGCCTTACACGCTGCGACCGATCAAATCGGTCAACAACTGGCAACGGTTTTCGACAGTGTGAAAGCGCCATTCGCCCCTGGAGAGACGAAGGGCGGCTCCAACATCAGCCTCGGAACCATTACCGAGATTCAGCGGCTCGCGGCAGAGGGACGAAAGCCAGGCGAAATCGGTAAGCGGGTCAAGGTCTCACGCGAAACGGCACGTCGCTGGGCAAAGAGGCGACCGGCAACCGCCGCAACGTGAAGAGCGACGGCACCGAAGCACGATCACAGCGGTCGTGCCGCAGCCGAAACGAAACCCAGGCTTGCAACCTGGGTGTTCTGATCCAGCCAGTGAGAGGCCCCGGCTCTCGACCTCGCGCAGGGTCATGCGACATCGACTCAAATACCCGCTCTCCCCGGCTGTTAGCCCGTCTACTCTATGCCGCCCCAGTCACCTAAGAAATTGCGTCGGTGACCTTCCGGCTGCCCTTCGGCCGTCCTACCGGCCGCCCTCCCACCTGTCGCTTTCGCTTACTTCGCTTCTTCTCATCCGCCTTCGCCTTCGGCTCTGGCTCCGCACACTCCGCCAACTCCTCCAGCGGCACGCCTAGCGCACGAGCAAGTTGCAGCGCGGCCCATAACCCCGGCGTCCGGTAGTCACGTTCCCAGTTTTTCAAATTCCCGAACGACTGCCCCGACTGCTCGGCCAACTTCTCCTGCGTGAGCTTCGCCGCCTGCCGCAGCCGCTGGAGCCGCTGGCCGAGTGTCTCCTTCTTCCCACCGCTCTTGCCCATTCTGCACCTCACTTTCGACAAGTCCGCAAGTGTAGGTCATAACCATCCCGGTTGGCAAGTAAAACTACGTCGTTTGACAACTGCGTCTTTAGGCGCATAATTGAATGGAGGGGATGTGCAGGTTCCACGGGTCTTACACGGGAGGGCGTCAGATGTCTCACGAGCTTGACCTCACGACCGGCCGGGCCGCCGTCATGGTCGCTGGTGTAGCGGCTTGGCACCGTCTCGGAACCAACGTGGCCGACATCCAGACGAGCGCGGACGCGATTCGTCTGGCCTCGCTCGACTGGCGAGTGGACCAGTGGCCGCTCGTCGCCCGTCGCGACGGCATCGAGCATGAGGTGCCCGGCCGAGTCGCGAACGTCCGTTCGGATACCGGTGGCGTGTTGGGGGTCGTCGGACGTGACTACCAAGTCTTTCAAAACTGTGACGCCTTCGCGTTCATGGACGCGCTCGTCGGCGACCGCCTCGCCATGTACGAGACGGCGGGTGCGATCCGGGGCGGGCGCGTGGTGTGGATGATGGCCCGACTCCCTCGCACGGTGTGGGCGACCGACGACGACCCGATCCGCCCCTAACCTCTTGCTCTGCAACTCCCACGATGGTAGCCGCGCTCTGCGGCTGATTCCAACTTCGGTCAGAACCGTCTGTTCCAACACGCTTCATCTCGCGCTTCGCCAGGCGTCCGCAACGGAAGGATTAACCATCCGGCACCAGCAATCGCTCGCCGGGCGGGTGAAGGAAGCCCGCGACAAACTCGGCCTGGTGTCCCAGCGGGTTGATGAGTTCGAGACCCAGGTCCGGGCGATGGCCCGTCGGTCGATGACCGGGGCCGAACTGGGGGCATACTTCGCGGGGCTGGTGGCGGAGCGGGCCGAAGCGGTGCAAAAGAAGTTGCTCGACCGCTTCGCCGAAAACTTCGACGACGACACGAACACCCTGCCCGGCATGAAAGGAAGCCTGTGGGCGGCCCTGAACGCCGTGACCGAGTGGGCGGATCACCAGTCGGTGACGCGCGGCAAGACGGAAGTCGAGCGGGCAGACCACCGGCTCAACTCGGTGTGGTTCGGGGCGGCGGCCGAGTTCAAGACGCGGGCCTTCGACGCGGCGGTCGCACTGGCCGTGTGACGGAACGGGCCGGGCCGGGTGACGAACCCGGCCCGGCCTCAACCAGGAGGGCACGTCCGTGATGATTTCCCGCTCTTGTTCATTCTGTCGCGAAATGAACCCGGCCTCCGAGCGTTACTGCCGCTCGTGCCACCATGAGGCCCATGTCGCCCGCCTCGACTGCCAGTGTCCTCGATGCACCACGCCCCGCCGCCGCGCCGCAAACACCGCCCCACCCGTCCCTCTCCCTGCGATCCTCGCTGCGGCACTTGCCGCCCTCCGGGCGCGTGCCGAAGCACCCGCCCGCCCGGAAGACCGTCGCACCACAGCCCAAAGGAGAACCGCCGTGAACGCCGACAACGCGAACACGCCGGACACCGCCCCGGTCACCCGCAAAGTGACGCGAACTCCCGTGTCCGCGAAGCTCGCCGACATCATCCGGGCACTTGACGACACGCTGATGGCCGAGCATGGAGCTTTCGCGTTCGCCTACGCGATTCTGGTCGGGGACGGGTTGGCCGGAGCCTCCAACGCCCGTGATGGGTTCGTGCCGCCAATCGTCGCAACTGTGTCAGGGGGCGGGAACTGACCAACTCCGGCACCGGCCGGGCACTCGCGCCCGCGAGTACCCGACTGATGCTCGCCTTGCCCCCGGTCGCCGGCGAACCGGCCGATGAGGTCACACCCACCGCAGACGAAGCATGAGCGACGACGGACACGCCACCGCCCGTGAACCGCGTCGCCTCGCGTGTGTCCTCGACCAGTTCCCGCCCGGTACGCCACTGTCGCTCGACGACCTCGAACTCGCCATGAGCCGCGACACCGAGCGCCGCTGCC
>JAYUBA010001397.1:0-3108 GCA_043741075.1 Frigoriglobus sp. | reverse complement strand
CTCACCGGCCTGCTCCCGCCCGCGGACAAGGCGAAAGCCTTCCTTGCTGACACTGCGGCCGAGAAGCGAGCGAAGGTGATCGACGAGTTACTCGCGAGCGAGGAGTTCGCGCGCTCTTGGGCGCTGCGAACCGCGGACCTGATGCGCGTGAACCCGAAGACGCTGCCCGAAGGGCGGGCCGAACTGCTCGCCGACTGGCTCATCGCCGGCTACCGCACGAACGCGCCGTTCGACAAGGCGGTGACGGAACTGCTCACCGCAACCGGCGACGCCGCGAAGGTGCCGGCCGCGAACTACTTCCTCGCGATCCCCGTCCTCGAAGACCTCGCCGAGACGACCGCGCAACTGTTCATGGGGTCGCGCGTGAACTGCGCGAAGTGCCACAACCACCCGTTCGAGAACTGGACGCAGGAGGACTACTACCGCATCGCGGCGGTGTTCACGCGCGTGAAGAAGACGGGCAAGGTGGTGTCCGCGGGCGACAGCGGCGAGACGACGCACCCCACGAGCGGCAAGACGCTCGCGCCCTTCGGCGGCGCGGTGGCCGACCCGAAGGCGGATCGCCGCATCGCGTTCGCGCGGTGGCTGACGAAGCCGGGCAACCCGTTCTTCGCGCGGGTCGAAGTGAACCGCATGTGGTTCGGGCTGTTCGGCCGCGGGATCGTTCACCCGGTGGACGACTTCCGCTCGTCGAACCCGCCGGCGATCCCCGAGCTGCTCGACGCGCTCGCAGCCGAGTTTGCGCGCAGCGGCTTCGACCGCAAGCACGTCCTGCGGCTGATGTGCAACAGCCGCACCTACCAGCGCTCGACCGCGACCAACGCGTTCAACGAATCGGACGACGCGCTGTTCTCGCACTACCCGATTCGCCGGCTGTCGGCCGAGCAGATGCAGGACGCCATCGGCTACGCGACCGGCACCCTTGCGCCTGCGCCCGAACTCGGCGCGCAGGTCGCGAAGGCCGAGAAGGAATTGGCCGCCGCACCGACCGACAAGGGGAAACAGGCCGCGCTTCTTCGACTGAAAAACCGTACCGCGTACGCGACGCAGCGGCTGACGCCGGAGCAATCGCCGTTCCTGATGGCGTTCGGCCAGCCGAAGCGCGAAAGCCCGTGCGCGTGCGAGCGGGTGGACGAGCCGACCGTCGATCAGGCGCTGCAACTGCTCAACGGCCCGCTCGTCGCCGGCCGCGTGAGTGGCTCCGCCGACGCGTTCGCGAAGCTCACCGACGCCGAACTGACCGAGCGACTGTGGCTCGCGGCGTTCGCGCGCCTTCCGAGCGCAGCCGAGCGTAAGAAGGCGGGCGACCACCTGAAGAAGGCCGCGAACCGCCCGGACGCGGTGCGCGATCTGGTGTGGGCGGTCGTCAACACCCGCGAGTTCCTGCTCCAACACTGACGAGGGAGGACATGGCCGTCACGCCTGGGCCTGATACCTGTTGGTTCTGTCCTCTCCTCAACCGAGAGATCGCTGAGGGTTATTGCCTGGACATCCAGTATCAGCGGCTCGGGTACTGCAAACCCGACCTTCTGACCGATGCGGAGCAGGAGACGAGAAAGTCAACGGTAGAGGTTTCTGCCGTTTGCGAACGCTGCCCGAACCAACCACTGGCGTGAGAACCGGGACGTTTCCACGGAACCGAAATGCAATACGCGCCGCCATTCCCTCGCACGTCGATCGCAATCGTGTTGATTGTGTGTACCTCCGCGCCGGCTTTCGCCGGTGACCCGGCGTTCTTGTCGGATGTGGCCCCGGTGCTGGTGTCGCGGTGCGTCAGTTGCCACAACGGCGCGAAGGCGCGCGGCGACTACAAGCTCAACACCTTCGACAACCTCCTTCAGCCCGGCGCGTCGGGCGCGGCGGCGCTCGTGCCCGGCAAGCCGGACGAGTCCGAACTCTATAAGCGGCTCGTATCCACCGAGCCGAAGGAGCGGATGCCGCCCGGCGATGACGCGCTTTCGGCGGACGAGATCGCGGCCGTGAAGCGGTGGATCGCGGTCGGCGGGAAGTTCGACGGCGCGGACCGCACCGCGACCCTCAAGAGCATTCTTCCGCCGCGCAAGCACCCCGCCGCGCCGGAGAAGTACCCGGTCGCGGCACCGGTGTTCGCGCTCGCGTTCAGCCCCGACGGCAAGGAACTCGCCGCGAGCGGCGTGAACGAAGTCACCGTGTGGGACGCGGCGAACGGCAAACTGCTCCGCCGGCTCGCGCGACTCCCGGCCCGCATTCACGCACTCACTTACTCAGCCGACGGCAAGCACCTGCTGATCGGCGGCGGCTCCGCGGGCGAGTACGGCGAGGTCGCGCTCGTGGACGCGAAGACCGGCGAGCGCGTCCGCGTGTTCGGCACGTTCGATGACATCGTGTTGTCAGTCGCGTTCTCTTCGGATGGGAAGACGGTCGCGGCCGGCAGCGCGGACCGCACCGCACGCGGCTACCGCTTCGACGGCGCGGAACTGTGGCGCGCGTCGCTGCACTCCGACTGGATTACCGGCGTCGCGTTCAGCCCGGACGGCAAGTGGGTCGCGACGGCGAGCAAGGACCGCACGGTGAAGGTGCTCGAAGCCGGCACCGGAAAGCTGTTCACCACGTTCAACGGTCACCGCCGGCAGTACGCCCCGCACGTCGGGCAGTTCGAGGTGTACGCGGTCGCGTTCGATTCGACCGGCACCGCGCTGTCGGTCGGCGGCGGCGCGGCGATCCGCGCGTGGGAGCCGGTGAAGACGCAGGACGAAAACGGCAGCGCGGCCGACATGGAAGAGCGATTCAAGAAGGCGGGTCACACGCGTTACCTGGAGTTCCCCGCGGGCAAGCCGGTGTTCGCGCTGGCGCTGGGCGGCGGGCACGCGTTTTCCACCGGCGGCGACGGCGTGCTGCGCGAGCACGACATCGCCAGCGGCAAGCTGGTCCGCGAGTACGCGAAGCACACCGACTGGCTGTACGCGGTCGCGGTCCACCCAGAAAACGCGCGCGTCGCGTCCGGCGGCTTCGACGGAACGGTTCGCGTGTTCGACACGAAGACGGGGGACGCGGTGACGCGCTTCGTGGCCGCGCCGGGCCTCGCGAAGTGATGTCTTGTCTTTTTGTGGTGCGGGCCTCTGGCCTGCA
>JAYUBA010001396.1:0-3108 GCA_043741075.1 Frigoriglobus sp. | reverse complement strand
TACGTGCAGGGCTTGTACGACGAGATGCTCGAAGCCGCGAAGGGGCTGGACTTCGAGCGGGCGCAGGCGCTGCGCGACCAGATCGTGAAGCTGGAAGGGGAGCTGAAGAAGACGCACGGGGACGCGGCCCCGCCGAGCGTGCTGGGGGGCAAGAGCGTGCCCGTGAGCCAGCCGGCCGGGGGCAAAAAGAAGGGCAAGTGGAAGAAGCGATGACTGCCGCGCGGCCCCGCGGCGGGTAACATTGTGACACCCCGAGAGCGCGCGCACAATGTCCGACCCCGACGCCGACGCCGACGCGACCCGCAGCGCCCCGCCGGGCGACCACCCGGCCGAACCGCTCACCCCGTGGGTGCCCACGCTCACGGGCGGGGGCGATCCCTCGTTCGGCGGCGCGCCCGGCGGCCCGCCCGCGCCGGACCCGCTGCCCGAAGCCCCGCCCGGCTACGAGCTGATCGAAGAGGTCGGGCGCGGCGGGATGGGCGTCGTGTACAAGGCCCGCGACCGCGCGCTCAACCGGACCGTCGCCGTCAAAATGCTCCGGGGCCGGCTCCCGGGCGCGAGCGCCGCCGCCCGGCGGTTCGTTCAAGAGGCCCAGATCACCAGCCAGCTCCAGCACCCCGGCATCCCGCCGGTTCACCAGGTCGGCACGCTCCCGGACGGGCGCCCGTTCCTCGTCATGAAGCTCGTCAAGGGCCGCACCCTCCAGGCGCGGCTCAACGAGCGCCGGTCCGCGGCCGACCGCGGCCGGCTCCTGGCGGTCTTCGAGCAACTGTGCCAGGCCGTCGGGTACGCGCACGCCAACCGGGTGATCCACCGCGACCTGAAGCCGTCGAACGTGATGGTCGGGAAGTTCGGCGAGGTGCAGGTCATGGACTGGGGGCTGGCGAAGTCGCTCGCCGACCCGGACCCGGCGCCCGCGCCCGACGCGCCGGGCGAGAGCGCGATCCGATCCCCCCGCGACTCGGACTCGGCCACCGAGACCGGCAGCGTGCTGGGCACCCCGGCGTACATGCCCCCGGAGCAGGCCGGGGGCGAACTCCACAAGATCGACGAGCGCTCGGACGTGTTCGGGCTGGGGGCCGTGCTGTGCGCCCTTCTGACCGGGGAGCCGCCGTACGTCGGGCCGGACCCCGGGGCGGTCGCCCTCCAGGCGATCCGCGGGCACCTGACCGGCGCGAGCGAGCGGCTGGGCGCGTGCGGGGGCGACCCCGAGTTGGTGGCCCTGTGCCGCCGGTGCCTCTCCCCGGAGCGCGACGACCGGCCGCGGGACGCGAACGAACTGGCCGCGGCCGTCGCGGACCTGCGCGCGGCCGCGGAGGAGCGCGCCCGCGCCGCGGACCTGGACCGCGTCCGGGCCGAAGCCGAGCACCGCGAGCAGCGCGAACGGGATCGGGTCCGGGCCGAGGCGGAGCGCCGCGAGCGCCGCGAGCGCCGCAAGGTGCAACTCGCCCTCGCCGGCGCGGCGCTGCTCGCGGTCGCGACCGGCGGGGCGTTCGCGTGGTGGGCCGACCGGCACCGCGCCGACCTGCGCGAGGCCGACCTCCGGGCGCAGATCGAGGACCAGCGCCGGGCGGCCGAACGGCGGGAGCGACTGGCCCGCAACGGGGACGCGGTCGCGGCGCTGCTGGACGCGAGCGAGAACGCGCTCCGGGCGGACGACGCGCCGGCCGCACGGCTGGCCCTCGACCAGGCCCGGACGCGCGCAGCCGAGGGCGGGGCGGACCACCTCGCCGACCGGCTCGCCCGGTGCCGGGCCGACCTGGAACTGCTCCTCGAACTCGACCGGCTCGGCGACCTGCGCTGGACCCTCGTCGCCGGCCGCCTCCAGGGCGGCACCCCGGCGGCGGCCCAGTTGCCCGCGGCGCTCGCCCGGTACGGGATCGTTCCCGGAACGACGCCGGCGGACGAGGCCGCGCGCCGGGTCGGCGATTCACTCGTGAAGGACCACGTCCTCACCGCGCTCGACCGCTGGCTGGCATGGGAGCCGTCCCCCGAGGTGCTCGCGGTACTCCGGGCGGCCGACCCGGACGCGTTCCGCGACCCCGTGCGGGACGCGGTCGCCGCCCGCGCGCCGGCCCGCGTGGCCGAACTCGCCGGGCGGCCCGCGGCCCTGACCCAGCCGGCCCGGTACGCCGGGGTGCTCGGCGACATGGACGCGATCCCGCTCGACCGGCGGCGCCGGTTGCTGGTCGCCGCGCTCGGCCCGCGCCCGGGCGACTACCGGGTGCTCGTGACGCTCGGCCACCTGTGCCCGATCAACGTGCGGGAATCGGCCGACGAGCGCGAAACCTGGTTCCGGGCGGCCGTCGCCGTCCGCCCGCGCAGCGCCATCGCCCACAACTACCTCGGCATCGCGCTGCTCGACAAGAGGGACCTGGACGGCGCCGTCGGCGCCCTCCGGGAGGCGGTCCGCCTCGACCCGAAGTACGCCAGCGGGTACAGCAACCTCGGCGGCGCGCTGTTCAACCGGGGGGAACTCGGCCCGGCCGCGGGCGCGTGCCGGGAGGCCATCCGCCTCGACCCGAAGTACCCGCTCGCGCACAGCAACCTCGGCATCATCCTCCACCACCAGGGGGACCTGGACGGTGCCGTCGCCGCGTGCCGGGAGGCCGTCGCCCTCGACCCGGACCTGGCCCCCGCGCAGGAGAACCTGGGAATCGCTCTCGGGGCCAGCGGCGACCGGGCCGGAGCTCTGGCGGCCTTCACCGAATGCGCCCGGCTCGCCCCGCGGTCCGCTTCCGGCCTCAACCAAGTCGCCTGGATCCTCTGCACGGCACGGGAGGCCCGCCTCCGGGACGGTCCCAGGGCGCTCGAACTGGCGACCCGCGCGTGCGAACTGAGCGCGTGGAAGGTGGCCACGTACATCGACACACTCGCCGCCGCGCACGCCGAGGTGGGCGAGTTCGAGAAGGCGGTGGGGCGGCAAAAGGAGGCCCTGTCCTTTCCGAAATTCGCGGCGACTTCCGGAGCCGCGGCCCGGCACCGGCTGAGTCTTTATGAACAGGGGCAGGCGTACCGCACACCGGCTTCCGCTGTCGTCGCCCCACCGCCCCGCGCGGTGACGCGGCCGTAGCGCGCAAACGCGAGCGGGCCGTCGGGTGGGAAGTA
>JAYUBA010001395.1:0-3108 GCA_043741075.1 Frigoriglobus sp. | reverse complement strand
GCGGCCATTGCAACTACATCACCGGCGGCTGACACCGCTCGCCGACAACCTGTTGCACCCCTCCCGCTTCTCGCGTACATTCGGTTTACCCGCCGACGGCCTCCCGCCTCCACTCCCTCCCCGGAGCGCGCCCCATGATTACCGTGCTCGGCAGCCCGCGCCGCACTTGCGACGGCGTCACCCGGCGCGAGACGCTCGCGGCCGGGGCACTCACCCTGCTGGGGAGCAACTTCACCCTCCCAAACCTCCTCGCGGCCGAAGCGAGGAGAGCCTCGGCTGGCGCGCGGCCCGGCAAGGCCAAGAACGTCATGCTGCTCTACCTGCTCGGCGGCGCGCCCACGCAAGACATGTGGGACATGAAGCCCGACGCGCCGGCCGAAGTTCGCGGCGAGTTCAGGCCCATCGCGACTTCCGCCCGAGGCGTGAGCATCTGCGAGCACCTGCCGCGAACGTCGAAGTGGATGCACAAGGCCGCGATCGTGCGCAGCGTCAACCACAAGGCCGGGTGCCACAACTGCCTGCCCAGCTACACCGGGTTCGAAGGGCTGATGCCGGACCAGCACCCGCGCGACTCCGACCCGCCCAGCATGGGCAGCGTGTGCGAGTTCCTCCGCGCCGGGCGCGGCGACCTGCCCGATTACGTGTACCTCCCGTGCTGGCTCGGCTGGGGTCAGGTGTTCCGCCGCGCCGGGCCGTACGCGGGTCTGCTCGGCCGGCGCTTCGATCCGCTCATTTCGGAGTGCGCGCCGTACGCCGACAAGGGCGAAAGCCCGGTGCCGGGCAAGCCGTCCGTCGTTCGTGGCGCGCCCATCCTGCCCAACACCGCGTTCGAGACGGACCTCACGATCGACCGACTGAACGACCGGCGCTCGCTTCTCCAGCAGATCGACGACCGCGCGCGGAAGCTGGAAGCCGACGGCACCGTCGGCGGCTACGACCGCGTCCAGCAGCGCGCGTTCGGGCTGCTCACCGCGTCGAAAATGAAGGCCGCGTTCGATCTGTCGAAGGAAGACCCGCGACGGCTCGACCGCTACGGCCGCACGCTGTTCGGGCAGAGCGCGCTGATCGGCCGCAGGCTCATCGAGGAGGGCGTGCGGTTCGTGAACGTGACGTGGGACCTGTTCTGGGACCGCATCAAGATCGACTACGACGCGTGGGACACGCACACGAAGAACTTCAGCATCATGAAGGAGAACAAGCTCCCGCACTTCGACCAGACGTTCACCGCGCTGCTCGAAGACCTGACGGACCGCGGGGCGCTGGACGACACGCTGCTCGTGGTGATGAGCGAGATGGGCCGCACGCCGAAGATCAACGCCGCCGCGGGCCGCGACCACTGGACGCACTGCTACTCGGTGGTGTTCGCCGGTGCCGGCATCCGGGGGGGGACCGTGTGCGGCGCGTCCGACGCGCAGGCGGCCTATGTGAAGGATCGACCGGTCAGCACCGCGGACATCTGCGCGACGATCTACCAGTGCCTCGGCATCGACCACGAGTCGATGGTGCCGGACAAGACCGGCCGCCCGTTCGGCGTCGCGCACGGCGGCACCCCGATCCGCGAAATCATGGCGTGAATTATTGTCTTCGCCCTCTCCCCTTGCGGGGGGTGGCGAGTCTTCGAGCCGGGTGAGGGGGCGCTGAGCGACTCCAACAACGCGAAGCCAACCTGATGCGCTGAGGTTTTACCCCTCACCCGGCGGCGAGGCGCCGCCGCCCTCTCCCGCAAGGGGAGAGGGCAAGAAACCACATCGCCGCTCACGTGCCGGCGGGGCGCTGCGGCGGGGTGCGGAGCCGCCGGTTCGGGTCCAGTTCCACCACCCCGAACATCTGCTCGTGCCGGGCCACGGCGGCCCGCAGCACCTCGGCCAACCGCTTGGCGGTCACGAAGTTCATCACCAGCCGGTGCGACACGGTGATCGCCTCCGGACCGGCCGGCGTCACCACCTGCGAGAACTGGCCGAGGTCCAGGTACACCTCGTCCGCGTTCATGTGCGCCTGAAAGAAGTTCAGGTACACCGTCTCCCGGTTGGACGCGTCCACCGGGATCTGCATCTGTTGCGTGCCCGCCGGCGCGGCCTGACCGGGCTGCGGCTGAATCGGAATCTTGTTCTCGTCCATGTAACGGCTCCAGTAGGAGAACGGGATGTGTGGCGCGGTCCCGCGGGCGGGCGAACGTCCCGAGGGGCGGTCGCGGATTCGCACAGTATATTCGGCCCGCGCCCCTCGCCCACCCGCGCCGCGGCGGGTGGTATACTGCGGGTAGTAAACCTTTGGAGGGCGAGCGATGAGTCACGACCTGAACCCGACTGACGGCGCGACGGCAGTGGCCCCCGACCCGGACGCCCCGCGCGACGACGATGACGACCGCGACGGCTGCGAACTGATCGACGGCGAGTGGGTGGAGAAGCACCCCGAAGAGGTGCCCGAGGACGACGACCGCAAGGGGTGCGAACTGATCGACGGCGTCTGGGTGGAGAAGGGTATGTCGAACATCGGGGCCGTGGTCGAAAGTAACTTGAATTTCGCCCTCAAGCTCCACGCGCGGACGAACCGGCTGGGGTTCGTGTTCGCCGAAAGCGCGCGATACCAACTGTTCCCGGACGTCTCCAAGCGGGTGCGAAAACCGGACCTGTCGTTCATCCGGTTCGGGCGGCTGCCGGACGACGTGATCCCGCCACGCGGGCGCTTCCAACTCGCCCCCGATCTGGCGGTCGAGGTGATCTCATCGACCGACATCGCGGAGGAGGTCGAGACGAAGCTCGACGAGTACCTGCGGGCGGGCGTGTGCCTGGTGTGGTTCGTGTACCTGCCGACGCGGAACGTGTGGGCGTACAAGCCGGACGGCACCGCGAAGGTGTACCGCACCGCCGACGCGCTGCCCGGCGGCGACGTGCTCCCCGGCTTCAGCGTGCCGGTGGCCGAGTTGTTCGAGGGGGTGTGAAGGGGGAATGACTCGCCAGTGACGAAGGAAGAATCGCGGTCTTGGCCCTCTCCCCTTGCGGGTGAGGGGTGCCGAGCGACACGAGCAACGCGAAGCTCACTTCATGCGCCAAGGTTTACCCCTCACCCGGCGGCGAAGCGCCGCCACCCTCTCCCGCAAGGGGAGAG
>JAYUBA010001394.1:0-3110 GCA_043741075.1 Frigoriglobus sp. | reverse complement strand
AAGTCTTCCTTCTCCATCCGGGCTCGCACGCGGCGAACGCTCTCGCCCGAGCGGTCGGCGAGTCGCTCGATCTCGCGGTCGAGATCCTCTTCCTCGATCTCGATCTTCTCGACCTCGGCGACCTTCTGGAGCACGAAGTGCTCCTTGAGCGCGGCCTCGGTGTTCTTCAGCACGTCCTGTTCGAGGATGCGGCGGCGGCCCTTGATCTGGTCGTCGCTCATGCCCGCGTTCTTCATCTCCATCATCTTGCGGGCGAGCGTCTTGCGGGCCTGCTTGCGGAGCATGTCCTGCGGCAGTTCCCACGCCGCCGCGGCGGCGATCGTCTCCAGCACCTGCTGCCGGGCGGCCTGCCGCTGCGTGTACTCGAGGCGCCGCTCCAGCACCGCCGAAATGAGTTCGGTGAACGCCTCCGGCGTGCCGACCGAGAACGTCTCTTCGAGGAACTCCGGGGTGACCTCCGGCGGGCGCGTCGTCTTCACGTCCTTGACGGTGAAGGTGGCCTGCACCATCTGCCCGCGGAGTTGCTGGGCGGTCGTCTCCTGCGACAGCGTGATGTCGATGACCCGCACGTCGTCGGGCCGGGCGCCCGTCATCTTCGCGCCGAAGTCCTCGGCCACCCCGTCGGACAGCGCGAGCTGCGGCTCCACCTTCACCCGCACCTCTTCGAGCTTGTTGATCTCCTTGCCCTTGAAGGAGATGGTCACGTCGGCGGTGACCGTGTCGAACATCGCGGCGACCGGCGGCTCCTTGGGCACGAGCTGGCCGTACGGCTCGAGCAGCCGCGTCTTTTCGGCCGCGACCTCGTCCGGGCCGAACGCGTGGACCGGCCGGCGGAGCTTCATGCCCTTGTAGTCGGGCAGTTCGAACTCGGGCCGCACCTCGATGTCGAACTCGTAGACGAACGGGCCTTCCTTCGGGATGTTCAGCAGCGTCGGGTCGAACTCCGGCGGGCTGAGCGGGGCGATCGTCTGCTCCTCCGCCAGTTGCTCCAGGCTCGCCATCAGCACCTGCGATTTCAGCTCCTCGGCGACGCTCTGGTAGTACTGCTTCTCGATCATCTTCCGCGGCGCCTTGCCGGGGCGGAACCCGCGGACCTGCGGCTGGTCGCTGAACACCAGTTCGGTGAACCGGCGGTCGAACTGCTTGTCGATCTCGCCGCGATCGACGGTCACCTTGACGTGCTTCTTGCACGGCCCCACGTCCCGGATTTCGACCGCCTGCTGGAGCTTGATCGCGCCTTCGTCCCCGCCCTCCGCGACGGCGGTGGCGGCGTTGTCGTCCGCGCCGGCCCCGGCGGGCAGGAGTGCGGTCTCGGTGTCGGTCTTGGGGGTCTCGTCGTCGGCCATTGTGATCTCCTCAGTCGGTCGGCCGTGGGTCGTCGCGGTGTCGGGTGTCGGCGCGAACCGGGGTGCGAAAAGAACGAGCCGGGAAGTTGTGGGCGACGGGATTCGATCCCCGCCGTAAGCCCGCGACTTCCCGGCTCACGCACATCCGTTCGGACCAGAGCGGGTGATGGGACTTGAACCCACGACAACCTCGTTGGCAACGAGGTACTCTACCACTGAGTTACACCCGCACGTCGGTCTAGCTCACCCATTTTTAGGCGTGTGCGGTCGCGGTTTCAAGGGAGAATATCTGAACTCCCGGCGGCGGACCGTGGGCGGGAGAAAAGAAGACACCGAACCCCCGTTCCCTTCCCTAAAGGGATAGGGAGTGAACGCACGAGTTGCATCCCGCGCTACCGCGAATGTCAACGGGGTTTTGCACGAGTGTTGCGTAAGTCCTTTGGAACGGGGAGTGCGCTGGAGACCCGGAGCACTCCCGATTCGCCTAACGCGACGACGGCCCCCCGGCGCGATTTCATCGGTGGCCCTCACACGGGCGACTTCCGTCCCTTCGGGGCGTCGTCCTCGTACGCCTTGACGATGCGCGTCACCAGCGGGTTGCGCACGATGTCGCTCTGATCCAGGTACACGATCGACAGCCCCTCCACGTCGCGCAGGCGGTGGACCGCGTCCGCGAGGCCGCTCTTGACGGTGCGCGGCAGGTCGGTTTGCGTCATGTCGCCGGTCACGATGATCTTCGAGTTCGCCCCCATCCGCGTCAGGAACATCTTCATCTGCGTCGCGGTCGAGTTCTGCCCCTCGTCGAGGATGATGCACGCGTGGTTCAACGTCCGCCCCCGCATGTACGCGAGCGGCAGGATTTCGATGACCTCGGTCTCCATGTACTTCTCGACGGTGGCCGGCTCCATCATGTCGGCGAGCGCGTCGTACAGCGGGCGCAGGTACGGGCTGATCTTCGCGACGAGGTCGCCGGGCAGGAAGCCGAGCCGCTCGCCCGCCTCCACCGCCGGGCGCACGAGCACGATCTTGCGCACCTGCTTGCTCTTGAGCAGCGCCACCGCCCACGCGACCGCGAGGTACGTCTTCCCGCTGCCGGCCGGGCCGACGCAGATGACCACGTCGTGCTGTTGGAGTGCCTGAACGTACCGGCCCTGACCGTCGGTGCGGGTGCGCAGGCTCCGCCCGCCCTCGGTGGCGACGACGGCTTCGCCGCCGCGGGCGGTGCCGGCCTGCACCACCTCGATCACGTCGGTCACGTCCTTCGCGTCGAACTGCCCCTTCTTGCGCGCGATGTGGCGGAGTTGCTCGAACGACCGCGCGAAGTGCTCGACGCCCTCGGTCGTGCCCTCCACCTTCAGCTCGCCGTTGCGGTACACGGCCTTCACGCCCCACGCGTTGCGCAGGACGCGCAGGTGCGAGTCGCGCGGGCCGAAGAGGATCACCGCCTCGTCGCGGTCTTCGATGGAGAGCGTGCGGGTCACCGGCGAATCAGCCATGTCGGGCCTCAGAAGATTTCACCACGAAGACACAAAGGTCGCTTCCTGGTCACAGGGCGGAAGCCCTGTGACCAAAGCTTACTTCCAACTGAACCACAGGTACGCGACCGGCGCGGCGAACAGCACGGAGTCGATCACGTCCAGCACCCCGCCGAAGCCGGGGATGCTCTTCGACGCGTCTTTCGTCTGACAGTCGCGCTTGACCAGCGATTCGGCCAAATCACCTAACACGCCCGCGACGCCGACCGCGAGGCCGAACGCGGCGGCT
>JAYUBA010001393.1:0-3110 GCA_043741075.1 Frigoriglobus sp. | reverse complement strand
TGGAACACACGGGTGCCGTTAGACCGAACGAGACCGGTGGTTCGCGAACCGCGGTTCACGCGCGTCGGGACGTTACTCCTCGGCGAAGCAATTCGGATGAGTTTTGGAGCCGCTGCGGGTGGGCGGGTGGGTCTGTACTCGTTGCGACAAGCTGAAGACTTCTATGCGCGATGCGGGATGACCAGAATCGGCCTCGATCCGAACTATTACGACCTCGTGTCTTTCGAGTATGCTGATGATGTGGCCGCCGCGCAGTTGACCGCGCTGGAGCTTTCGGCATGAGCAACCAAACCAACCCCAGTTACCGCGACGAGGACTACGAAGGGTACGTGGCTGCCGGTCTGTCAGCGGGCATCCCAGTTCCTCCGCTTTCCGACGAAGACATTCGCCTCCTTGAAGAGGCGTGGAATAATCCGCGCGCCTACGAGTTGTCGAAGGACGAGGGGTTCGTCGGAGCGGGGTGGGTGCCAAAACCAACCGACGCGCATCGTGGATTCCCTGCAACCAATATCACGCCTGTTGGAAGGAATGGGCGTTCGGTTCACGACACTGAGAAACCACACGTGTTGGAATCCCTGTTGAGCGGGCCAAAGGCCTACTGGGAGATTCGGCGTTACCTGTACCACGTCGCGGAATCCGACCTTTCCGCGAGCGTGACGGGGGACGTACTCACCCATTTGACAGAGGAAGGGCTGGTCGCCCGCGCTGTGGATTTTGGACGGTTCCAACTCACCGATTACGGCCGAATCGTCGCGAGTTGTTCGCGTGCGTGCGCCTGACTCTCGCCGCGCGATGTCGGACTTCGCAGCGAGTAACCCGCGCCGGGAATGATGGGGCGTCCGATCGAGTCACCGACCTCTGTTGTGACTGGCCCGCTCCATACTGGTCGCGGCTCGATCACTTACGCGTCGCATTTTCCGAGCTGCACTCGTCTGCGCCTCACCCCGCGTTGGTGCCGGCGGTCTTCAGGTCTTCCATCGCGCGGGCGACGGCCAGCGGCAGTACCTTCCGCAACCGCCGGCCGCGGCGCACGTCCGCCCAGTTCTTCAGGATGTACTCCGCCTGCCGGCTCCCGGTGCGGGCGAAGTACTGGTGCAGCAGCGGGTGCATCCACTCGTAATCGACGTACGAGCACTCGATCACGGTCACGCTCTTGCCGTGCAGCTTCGCGGGCGCTTCCGTCTTCGGGTCGAAGATGAACAGCTCGCCGCCGGTCATGCCGGACCCGATCTCGTTCTCCACCGGCCCCAGGATCAGCACGCGACCGCGGGTCATGTACTCGCACGCGTACTTGCCGGCGGCTTCGGCCACGATCGTCGCGCCGGAGTTGCGGATGCCGAGTCGGTGCCCGGCGCGCCCGCCGACGAACACGGTGCCGCCGGTCGCGCCGTAGCCGACGTTGTTCCCGGCGACGCTCTGGATCTCGCCGCCGTAGTCGCTCACCGTGTAGTCGAGCGTGACCACCACCGTGCCGCCGGAGATGCCCTTCGCGACGCCGTCCTGCGCGAACCCGCGGAGTTCGAGGTCCAGGCCGTTCACGCACCACGCGCCGAAGCTCTGTCCCACCTCGCCGTCGAGCCGCACCTTGATCTTGCGGTTGTTCGGCATCCCCTCGCGGCCGTACAGCTTGGCGATTTGGCCCGCGACCGTCGCGCCGACGGCGCGGTCCGAGTTGCGGACGCGGAACACGAGATCCGCGTTCTGGGCGGTGTCGATCGCGTCGAACGCCGCCGCCATGATGCGGGCGTTGAGCGAGCCGGTCATGTCGCACACGCCGCGGTCGCCCGGCACCTGCGGGTGGTTCGCGGCCAGGCGCGAGAGCGCCATGTCGGGCTGGATGAACCGCGACACGTCGAGCATCGCGGCCCGCGAGTGCTCCTTCTTGAAGTCGGTGCGGCGGATCAGCAGGTCCGAGCGGCCGGTGATCTCGTGCAGGTGCGTGAAGCCCATGCGCGCGAGCAGCCCCCGCACCTCGCTGGCGACCGCGTGCAGGTACGCCTTCGTGTGCTCCGGGTGGCCCTTGAAGATCTCCGGGCTGCCGGTGATCCCGGTCGGGCAGTTCGGGATGTGGCACGACTTGCACACGATGCACCCGACGGACACCATCAGCCCCTGCCCGAAGCTGAACTCGTCCGCGCCGAAGAGCGCGTACTTTACCACGTCGTGCCCGTTCTTGATGCCGCCGCCGACGCGGAGCTTCACGCACGTCCGCATCCCGTTGACGACGAGCGCCTGGTGCGCCTCCGCGAGGCCCATCTCGCTCGGCAGGCCGGCGTGTTCCTTCGACGACACCATCGCGGCGCCGGTGCCGCCGTCGATGCCGTCGATCTCGATGACGTCGGCCCCGGCCTTCGCCACGCCCACCGCGATGGTGCCGATGTTCTCCACCGCCACCAGTTTCACCGACACCGGGGTGCCCGGCTTCGCGGCCTTGAGGTCGTAGATGAGCTGCGCGAGGTCTTCGATGCTGTAGATGTCGTGGTGCGGGGGCGGGCTGATGAGGTCCGTGCCCGGCTTGGCGAACCGGATCTCCGCGATCTCGGCCGTCACCTTCTTGCCCATCAACTGACCGCCCTCGCCGGGCTTCGCGCCCTGCGCCATCTTGATCGAAATCTCGTCGGCGTTGACCAGGTACTCGGCGTCCACCCCGAACCGGCCGCTCGCGACCTGCCGGATGCGGCTGCGGAACCGGCTCTTGGCGATGTCGCCGCCGAGGGTGTAAATCTCCGGGTGCGCCTCCCGCTGCGCGCGGACCTTGTCCCAGAACGCCCCGTAGGCGCGCTCCGGCATGTCGTTGCGCCACCGGGCCTCGCCGCCCTCGCCGGAGTTGCTCGCGGCACCGAGTTCGTTGACGGCCGCCGCGATGGTCATGTGCGACGCGCCGGTGAGCGCGCCGTGGCTCATCGCCGCACCGCGGAAGTGGTTCGCGATAATGTCGCCGGCCGGCTGAACCTGATCCTGTGCCAAGCCGCTGGCGGCTTCGCGGATCGTGAACAGGTCGCGGAGGACGGTGGGCACGCGGGTGTTCACCATGTCCGTGAACTTGACGAACTTGTCGGCCACGCGCTGCGGCGCGCCGGGGTCGTCCTCGCTCGGCGGGGCGGTGTAGG
>JAYUBA010001392.1:0-3110 GCA_043741075.1 Frigoriglobus sp. | reverse complement strand
TGAATCTCAAGAACCGGCGGGCTTACGCCGCGCCGCTCGCTTTCTCCGTCACGTGCGCGCCGAGCGGCTTGAGTACCTTTACACGTTCGGCGTTCAGTTGCACGAAACTGTGCCACTTCGCGGGCACGTCCACATCCAGGAAGATCGCCTCCACCGGGCACTCGGGGACGCACGCCCCGCAGTCGATGCAGTCGTCGGGGTCGATGTAGAGTTGCTGCTCGTCGCCGTAGAAGCACTCCGTCGGGCACACCACCACGCAGTCCGTGTACTTGCAGCCCACACAGGGCGCAGTCACCACCATCGCCATCGCGTCACCTCGTCGGTTGAAGTTGGAACCGCGAGGTGGGATTGCACGCCGCGTGCCGCGCGAAATGTGCTGGAAATGTGGCAACGCGAAGCAGAAGTGACGACGCGATTTGGTCGGGTGACCAAATGTCGTCCGCCACTCCGTGGCGGTCTTCTCTTCTTGTGGTGCAGGCGTCTCGCCTGCTTCCAGCGATGCAGGCCAGAGGCCCGCACCACAAGAAGAGAAAGCGGAGACCGCCACGGAGTGGCGGACTACTCTCCCGACTTGAGGCCGTGCTTGCGCATCTTCCCGTAGAGCGTGGTGGGCTTCAGCCCGAGCCGCTGCGCCGCGCCGCCGGGGCCGTAGATGCGGCCGTTCGCGGACCGCAGCGCCGCGAGAATGCGGCCCCTCTCCTGCTCCGCCCACGTGCGCGCGGATTCTACCGGCGACGCGCTCACCAGCCACGCGGGATCGATCGCCAACTCTTCGCCGTCGCTCACGATGACCGCGCGCTCGATCACGTTCTGCAACTCGCGGACGTTGCCCGGCCAGTCGTGCGCGGCGAGCGTGCGGAGCGTCTGCGGTGAAATGAGCGACGCGGGCTTGCCGTGCCGCTTCGCGAAGTGCGCGAGGAAGTGTGCGGCCAGCGCGGGGATGTCGGCCGCGCGCTCGCGCAGCGGCGGGAGCGCGATCGGGAACACGTTCAGTCGGTAGAAGAGGTCTTGGCGGAAGCGGCCGGTTCGCACGTCGGCCGCGAGATCGCGATTCGTCGCCGCCACGAGCCGCACGTCCACCGGGATCGGGTCGCCGCCGCCGACGCGTTCGACCACGCGCTCCTGGAGCACGCGGAGGAGCGCGGCTTGTACGTCGGGCGCGAGTTCGCCCACTTCGTCGAGGAAGAGTGTGCCGTCGCGCGCCTGCTCGAAGCGGCCGAGCCGGCGCTTCACGGCACCGGTGAACGCGCCCGCTTCGTGGCCGAACAGTTCGCTCGCGACCAGCGCCGGCACCAGCGCCGTTCCGTTCACCGGCACGAACGCGGACCGCGCCCGGCGGCCCCCGGCGTGAAGCGCGCGCGCGACGAGTTCCTTCCCGGTGCCGGTTTCGCCCAGGACGAGCACGGTCGCGTCGGTCGGAGCCACTTGCTCGATCGCGCGGCGGACGGCAGTTAGCGTTCCGATGAGCGGATTCATGGCGGGCCGGTGTACGCGAACCGCGGCACGGGTTCGCCGTTGAAGGTGACCGTTTCCAGGAACATCGCGAGCGGGCGCACCCACAGCCCGGAGTCGCCGTAGAGCGGCCGGTACACGACGAGCCGCTCGTCCGTCTCGCTGTGCCGGGCGACGCCGATCACCTCGTACTCGCCGCCCTTGTAATGACGATACCGGCCAACGGCGGGTTCGTTACTCGACATCGGTTGCACGCGTCACTTCAGCACGAGGTCGGTGGTGTTCGCGCCCGCGGCGAACTCGAACATCAGGCCCGCGGTGTTGATGAGCGCGTACTTCTCCGGCACGCCCTTGCCGGTCACCGCGCCCGCGTACTTGCCCGCCGGAACCGCCTCCGCGACCTTGAAGGTTCCGCCCTTCACCGCGGCCGTGAACGCCTTCGGCTTCGGCAGGTCGAGCGACACGAACGTCACCTCGCCGTCGGCGAGCGGCTGTCCCTTGAGCGTCACCTTACCGCCGACGGTCGCCGCGCCGGCGGCCGGGGCAACGTCCTTCGGCTTCACGTCCTTCGGCAGCGGCGCGACCGGCGTCTTGTCGTCGGGCTTCTTCACCGGGTCGGCCGGCTTCTTCGGCGGGTCCACCGGCTTCACTTTGTCGTCGGGCTTCTTCACCGCCGGGTCGGGCTTTTTCACCTCGTCGGGCTTCTTCTCGCCGATGGCGGCCTTCAGGTTCTTCCGCACGGCCTCGATGGCCTCGTGCAGCAGGAACGCCTTGCGGGCGGCGTCCGACGCCTTGTCGGCCGCGTCCAGGCCGGTGTCGATGATCTTCTGCGCGTCCGGGCGGTGGGCGAGCAGCGGGCGCACCGTCACCAGCGCGCCCTGGTACACGCGAAACGCGCCGGTGAAGTCCTTCGACGTGTTGTAAAGCTCCGCGCCCTTGTTGTGAACCTCGCGGAGCGCGTCGATCACCAGCTTGTCGAACGCCTTCGTTTCCGGCAGCCGCGGGTCGTCGGCCGCGGTGCCGCGGGTCGCGCCCAAGCCCAACACCGCCGCGAGGGCGAGTGCCGCCAGCGTCCTGGTGGTCATTGCCGTTCTCCTGGAGTTTCGTTTCGGATCACAGCGCCAATCATGACGCACGCGAGTCGGGCTTGCAACGCGACTCCACTTCCGCCTAACATCTTCGGCAACTGTTCCACCCGCACGGAAGCGGTAGTCGTGGCCGACAAACTCACCCACCAGATTCTCGACGCGCTCACCCGCGTGGCCGCCGAACCGAACGGCCTGGCGCTGTACGCGTCCAAGGCCGACGCCGGGCTGTTCCCGAACACCGCCGTCGCGAAGCCGGCCGCGCAGAAGTGCCTCGCCGACGATCTGCTCCATGTGGTCGCGACCGACGCGACGGGGAAGGCACCGCGCGAGCTGTACGGCCTCACCGAGAAGGGGTGGGAGTACCTGCTCGCCGCGGTGAACCCGAAGCAGGTGCTCGAAGACTTCGTGCGGGTGCTGGAAGCGCGGCGGGGCGAGGTGGGCGAGCTGCTCGCCACCGCCCGCCGCATGGCGGACAGCCTGCAAGGGCTGAAGGACGCCGTGGCCCGCGTGCTGCCGGGCGTGAGTGCGGCACGGGTGCATGAACCCCCCCCCCAGCCCCCTCCCTGCAGG
>JAYUBA010001391.1:0-10101 GCA_043741075.1 Frigoriglobus sp. | reverse complement strand
ACCCGGTAAACAGGCCGTCTGAAGTTGTCGCGTCCAGCGAGAAGTCTCGAAGATTGAGTTCAATACGACTCGGTTCTCGATCTTCTTTCGTGCCTTTTTCGGCCCATCTGTCTTCTGTCTTGATCTGCGTTGTCTGCGTCATCTGCGGCGGATTTCTTCTGCTTACCCTTTCGCCGCAATCAAGCTCGCGAGGTAGCCGACGGCGTCGTTGCGAGCCTTCGCGGCCTCCGACAGCGCGGCGAAGTCGCCCACCCGGCGCGCGAGTTCGTTCACACCGGGGCAGATCAGATTGCGGTCGTCCTCTGCGAGCAGGAACCGCTTCGCCGCGGCCAGCGCCTCGCCGGGGCGGTCCGCTTTTAAGAGCAGGTTGACGTACACCTGTGCCGCGTAGGTCGCGCCTTCAGCGGCCTCGCGCGCGGCCTTCGCCTCGAACCGCTTCAAGCCCTCTTCGACGCTCTCGCCGGCGATCACGTTCAGGTACGCGCGGTAGTCGTCGTAGTTCTCCTCGAACGGGGCGTCGTTGTTGCCTTGCAGGTTCGGGGCGAGCTTGCGGCCGTAGGCGCACAGCTCGCGGGCGAAGTTCACCCCCGCGCCCGGCGGCAGTTGCGTGCTCATCTGCACCACGCTCGACAGGTGTGACGTGTCGATGTGGTACGCGTCGTCCGCGAACAGCGCCGGGTCGAGGTTTACCAACTGCGGGATGGTCGCGCCGTCGGGCACGGCCACCCCGCGGCCGGTGAGGTCGTTGCGGACGCGCTCGGTGAGTTGCGCGTGCAGCGCGCGGGCCAGGTTGGTGATGCAGTATTCGCGCAGGTCCGGGTTGGACGCGAGGTCGGACCCGCTGACCATCGTGATGGCCGAACAGATGCCGTGCCGGTCGAGGACGAGGTCGAAGCCCTTCTTGGGCAGCAGGCCCCCCTGCCACGCGATCTCGATGATGGGATACACGTCGTCGTCGGGGCCGGGGGTGAACGCTTCGAGCGCGTCGCGTACCGGCTCCGGTTCGTTGAGCATCCGGTAGAACGCCCACGCCTTGGCGTACTCCTTGCGGGCGAGGAGCAGCCCGCCGACGTGCCGGCCGGCGTCGCGAATCGCGTCCTCATACGGCTCGTGCGTCTCCGGCGGAAGCTCGTTCGCGGGTCCGGTGGGGAACGGCGACACGCCGAGTTCGACCCGCTTCTTCATAAGGAGCGCGTAGAAGAGTCCCTGGGTGTCGTCGCCCTTGCGCAGCTCCGCGACCAGTTCATCGACGGCCGCCGCCGCGCCGCGGGCCGCGAGGGTGGCCTGCAACCGCTCGAACGCGGCGGCGTCGAGTGCCGGCGGCGGTGCCTCTTCGGGGTCGAACATGCGAGATGCTCCGCGGGGTGGGTGAAATCAGTGTAGCGGAGCGATCAAGGGGCGTCGCGTGCTTGCGTCCGCCAATCCGAACGTCCACTCAGCGGCCTCCACCTCCGCAGTTATGAGCGGATCGGCACAAGGCAGAACGGGCCGGAGCAAGGAAAAAACGCGGTGAACCGGCGGTCGGGTGCCGCGGGTTCGGCGTACAGAATCTCGCTTCACTACTTCGCCGATTCCAGCAGTTTCACGATGTCCGGATGTTTGCGTTCCTTTGCCACATCCAACGGCGTTTTCCCTCGGAACTCCTTCGCCGTGGGATCGGCCTTTGCCTCCAGCAGCAGCTTCACCAACTCGACGTTGCCATACTGTGCCGCGAAGTGCAGCGGCGTTTCCGAGTGCAACCCGCCGCGTTGGTTCACGTCCGCGCCGCGGTCGATCAGCAGCTTCACGAGTTTGAGATTGGGTTGCTCCGTCCAAACGGCCCAAACCAGAGGGGAGCTTTCCCCTTTCGTGCCATTTACCTCGGCTCCGGCATCGAGCAGAACGCGAGCGGTTTCTTCATGCCCCTCCCTCGCCGCGACGTGAAGCGGAGTCCAACCGGCTCCCAGCCTGTTCCGTGCTTTCGCGAGTTCGGGTTTCGCTTTCAATAGCTCCCCCACCCGCTCCACTTTGCCGAGGATCACCGCCGAAAAGAAGCCGAGCGGTTCGGTTTGAACTTTTGCGAACTGCCGAACCAGACCGGAATGGCCGTGCAACGCGGCTTGTTCCATCGGCGTTCGCCCGTCGTTGTCTTTCTGGTTTGCGTTCGCTTTCAACTTCAGGAGCGAGTTGATCGTGTCGTTGTCATTTCGAGCGGCGGCGATGTGCAGGGCGGTGCGGCCATCCTTACTGCGTGCGTTCACGTCCAACTTCATCTTCAACGCCGCTTCGAGCAGATACGACGAATGCAACTCCACCGCGACGTGCAGGCGGGTAAAACCCAGCTTACCGCGGAATGCTTCGACGTGCCGGCGTTCTCCGGCGGGCACCGTCGTCAACATGCGTTGGATGAACGCCTCGATCTCGTCGTCGCAACCGCGACCGGCAAGCCGATCGACCAAGGCGATGCTCACTTGAAGGTCCTTGGTCTTTGCCATGAGCTCGCGGAGCGCCTGGTCGAGCTTCTCGCCCTCCAGGTATTGCAGGGTTCCGATGAAGCCGCGGGTCGGTTGTTTGAGCTGCTGGACGGCGATCGGCTCGTACTCCTTCGGGAAGTAATAGGCCAACCGCAGCGACGCGCCGACGCGGGCACTGTCGTCGTCCTCTTCGACCTTCGAGGTCAAGTCCTTCACGAGGGACGCAAGGTGCTTCCCTTCGGTGAGTCCGCCCCATTGCTTCTTCAGATCGGCCCGGAGATCCTTGGAGTGTGGAACCGACGTGATCATCACGTTCCCCGAAGGGATGTACTGCACGGCGGTGTAATTGCGATTGACGATCTGACCGATCGCCACGTAGCAGAGATCGCCGACCCGCAGCGTGTACTGCTTCGGTGCCCCGAGGGGAGCTTCCCCCTTCCCTTTCGGTTCCTCATCTTCCGCCTTCTCTCCTTTGTCTTGCGAGATTCCAAAGAAACCGAAGAGGTTGTTCCGGATGACGATCTTGGTTTTTCGATCATCGTCGAGATGGTCGAGCAGTGCCGGCACCGCCTTGGCACCGAGTTTCACCAGCGACAGCATCGCATCCGACATTCCGCTCGGGGCCGAAGGGCTGAGCAACACCACCGACGCTCTGCGCTGACCCAACGGCAGGAACGATGAGCCGGACACACTGCCGGAGTATCCGGTGTCTTGCGTGCCAAGCTGTTCGAGTCGGTCGATGAGTGCGACAGCCGGATCGACGGGCTTCTTCGGATCATCGGCATAAGCAGGGACCGTAACGGAGAAGAGTCCGACAAGAGCGACTAACCTGTGCATCATGGCCCCTACTCCTTGAGCGGTGAGAAGAGTTCGTCGCTGACCCGCGCCTGCTTCCGTCAGTTAGCCGGCGGGCTACGCACTGCCATTCTGGCCGGCCCCTGGACTCTGCGAAAGCCGAAATCCTGCGTGTTGCACGACCTGCCGACGCACGCTACACTCTCACTACCCTCCCAACGCCCAGCCTGCCCCCACTCCGCAACGGAGTTCCGTCGATGCTCACCGTTTTCGGCCCGCGTACACGCTACTGCGACGGGGTGTCGCGCCGCTCGTTCCTGAAGGTCGGGGCGCTCGGCGTCGGCGGCCTCACGCTGCCGCAACTCATGCGCGCCGAAGCCGCCAGCGGAAAGAAGTCGCACAAGTCGGTCATCATGGTGTACCTGTCCGGCGGGATGGCCCACCAGGACACGTTCGACCTGAAGCCGAACGGCCCGGCCGAACTCCGGGGCGAGTTCAAGCCGATCCCAACCAACGTCACCGGCATTCAGTTCGGCGAACACCTGCCCAAGCTCGCGAAGTGCGCCGACAAACTCGCCGTCATCCGCTCGCTCGTCGGGCAGCGCGACGAACACAGCTCGTGGCAGAGCATGACCGCCACCACGATGGACGCGGCGAAGCGCGAGAACAAGCCGCACTTCGGGAGCGTGGTCGCGCGGATGCAGGGGCAGACCGACCCGACCGTGCCCGCGTTCGTCGATCTGTCGCCGACGATGCAGCACAAGCCGTACAACTCGCCCGGCCCCGCGAACCTCGGCCGCGTCGCCGCGCCCGCGAAGGTCGATGGCGACGAACTCGCGGTGATGAAGAACCTCGCGCTCACGCCCGACCAACTCCGCGACCGCAAGGCGCTGCTCGAAGGCATGGACGCGTTCCGCAAGTCCGCGGGGCAAACCAACGCCATTCAAGCGGACACCTTCCACGACCGCGCGTTCGACGTGCTGACTTCCAGCAAGCTGGTCGAAGCGCTCGACGTGACGAGGGAACCGGAGCGCACCCGCAACCGCTACGGCCGCGGGTCGCCGAAACACCTCGGCGACGGCGCGCCGCAGTGGAACGACCAACTGCTCATGGCCCGCCGGCTGGTCGAAGCCGGGTGCCGCGTCGTCACGGTGGCCTACGGCTTCTGGGACACGCACGGCGGCAACTTCAAGTACCTGAAGGACCACCTGCCGCTGTTCGACACCGGCGTGTCGGCGCTGGTCGAAGACATCTACGCCCGCGGCCTCGACCAGGACGTGACCGTGTGCGTGTGGGGCGAGTTCGGGCGCACGCCGAAGGTCAACAAGGACGCGGGCCGCGACCACTGGGCGCGGGTGAACTTCGCGCTCATGTCCGGCGGCGGGATGAAGACGGGTCAGGTGATCGGCAGCACGGACAGCGCCGCGGGCGAGGCGAAGGACGACCCGGTGCCGTACGCGGGGGTGCTGGCGTCGGTGTACAAGAACCTGGGCCTGGACCCGCACGCGATGGTGTACGACGTGTCGAACCGGCCCAACCCGATCCTGCCCGGCGGCGTGCTCCCGGTGGACAAGCTGTATTGAGCGGGTGTTGCTATGTCGGAAGACGAAGCGTTTCTCTCCGCGATCGTGGCGAACCCGGACGACAGCACCACGAAACTCGTCTACGCCGACTGGCTGGATGAGCGGGACGACCCGCGTGCGGAAATCGTTCGGCTCAAAGTGCAGGTCGCAGCGCTGCAAGGCGGTTGGGCCGAGGCCCGCGATCGGCTGACCGAGTTGGAGGCGACCGCCCCACCGAAGTGGCTCGTCCTGCTCGACGGGCCGGTGTGGTGCATTGTCGGGAACATCGTCCCGTCACGCCCGTTTGGTCCCGGCGGTGAGGAAACGCGTCACGGCACCCGCCTCTTCAAACCGAACGCGAAAGTGTACCTCGCGAGGCTTTGCCCATAAACGTCAGAATGGCAGGCGATTCAAAGGCTTTTCGGCCCTGTTTCGTCCGAAATCAGGGGTTTATATCCAAAGCCACCTCGCGAACCTATCAGACTACTGGTCGCTTCTCGCTCCCGGACCTGAACGATGGCAAAACGTCCGCGTGATCGGGCGCCATCGGAAATCCGTGGACTGGATCGGTTGTATCTTGCGCGCCGAATTCGGTACGAACTGGCGGGTAGAACTTGTGTATCAACCGGGCGCACTGGTGCGACTTAAGAAAGAAGGTTGGGCCGGCTTCGGACTCAAACGCGGCTCGTTTGTGTGCCCGGAAGACAAGGCGTCGCCCGAAGCTCTTCGGGCTTTGCTCGCGGCGTTGGGTGTACGGGTCGTCTGAGCGCGTGGTAAGATGGGTGCGACGCGAACCGGAGGACCGAACGATGACACCCGAACTGCCGCCGGGATTTCCGCCCGAACTGAACGCGCTTGCCACCGAGATTCACACGTACTTCCGCGAACTCCCCCGCCTGCTCGCGGAAGGGGAAGACGGGCGGGTCGTGGTGGTGAAGGGGGACGAACTATTTGGGACTTGGGACACGCACGCCGACGCCATCCAGTACGGACATTACAAGTGCCCGGAAGGCGGGTTCCTCGCCCAGGAAATCGACGCCCGCTTCCTCGACGCGTTCGGCTCGTTCTTCGGCACCCCCGTCGCGTCGGGAGCCGCCTGATGCCCGTCCTCACGATCCCACTCGGTGTACGAACCGGACTACGGGTTCAAGTCCGTATCACGCTCAACCGCGCGGACCTTCTCGCTCTCCGCCACGCCCGACGACCGGTCCCACAACCGGTTGTTGTGACCGCGCTGATCGACACCGGCGCGGAGCGGAGTTGTGTCGATCCCGCGGTCGCCGCACGCGCGGGCCTTCCGCTCTACGGGTTCGGCCTGACCGCCGCGCCGGGAACGTCACTTCCACCGATTCCCGCGCTCGGCGGGGCGACCGCGAATACGATTCATCAGGCCAGCCTGTCGATCATCCACCCGGCGCGACAGGGCGATTTGATCGTGCCGGAGATCATCGTCCAGACCATGCCGCTCCGGGCGTTCGGCATCGAAGCGGTGATCGGGCGCGACGTGCTCGCGACGTGCGTGCTCGTGTACAACGGCTCCACCGGTTCCGCCACGTTCGCCTACTGATCTACCTCAAAGGCCCGCCATGCTCCGCTCCGCGGTTCTGCTCGCGCTCGTCTCGGTCGCTGGCGTCGTCGCGGCCCCGGTGCCCCCGCCGTCCGAGAAGGAGTTACTCGCCCGGCACTGGGGGAAGACCGAGGGGCAGGGCGAGTTCGAACTCAAGGGCAAGCGACTCACGATCCGCACCACGGTGCCGCCGGACATGGGGCTGATCAGCGTCATCTACGGGGGGAAGACCACGATGCCCCGCGCCACCCGCACCGTCACCGGCGACTTCGAGGCCGCGGTGACGGTGACCGACGCGGCGCTCCCCAACAAGGACGCCAAGCACGCGGACGCGTACCCGAACACCCGCGCCGGGCTGTTCGTCTCCGGCGGCGGGTACGCCGTCGAGTTCCACCTGTACCAGCACTACCCGAAGGTCAACGGCGTGGCGCAGGACGAGGCGAACCGGTGCGTGTTCGTCGATACGTGGTTCCCCGGCGGCGGCTCGGGCAGTACGTTGAAGGCCGCCGAGGACGGCAAATCGACCCACCTGCGCGTGGCCCGCAAAGACAAGGTCGTCACGGTGTCGTACAGCTTCGACGGCAAGGAGTGGTCGGCCCCGTACACGCCGCGGAAGGAGATGGACTTCCCCGACGAGGTGACGGTCGGCGTGTTCCTCGCGCACTCCACGTACCAGACCCTCGACGCCACCTTCGACGCCTTCACCGTCGAGAAGCCGAAGGAGAAGGCAAAGAAGGAGTGACGGCTTTCGTAGGGTGGGCACTGCCCACCTTTCGCGCCGCGTGGTGGGCAGTGCCCACCCTACACCATGCCCCAGAGCCGGCGCAGGCCCCACTCGGCACCTAGCAGCAGCGCGAAGACCACCAGCCACAGCGGCAGGAACCCCTTCGACCGGTTGCGGTGCCAGTCCGGGTAGTACCGCGGCTTCTTGCCGGCGTCCGGCGGCGCCTCCGCCTTGAGTTCCTTCAGGAACCCCGGTAGGTCTTCCAGGCGCAGCGCCTTGCCGCCGGTCGGCACCGCGAGCCGCGCCATGAAGTCCGGGTCCGCGCCCACCCGCAGCATCTCGTCGGACACGTCCGGCACCGCGATGAACTTGGCCGTGCCGCGGAGCACCTTCTGGCTGCCGTCGGGGTTCAGTTCGGGCGAGCCGTCGGGCTTCTTAGCCGGGGTGGTCACGACCACGAAGTACTCGCCCGGCGCCGGCGCGCGGAACAGCACCTTGCGGCCGTCCTTGTCGGACAGCACCGGCAGCGGTGTCGCCTTCTTCTCGTCCTCCGGCTTCGGCTCCGCCACGCCCGGCGGCAGCGGCAGGATGCGGACGGTCAGCGGCGCGGCCGGGTCGTCGGCGCCGGTGGGCAGCTTCATCCCGACGCGCACCGTCTGCTCGCCGGTCACCTTCAGTTGGCGGTACTGGGGCCGCGCGTACACCTGACTCTCCTCTTCGTCCTGGTGCGCCAGCCACAGCACGCACTGCCGCCAGAACCGCTCGTGGACCTCGATGCCGTCGCGCGTCTTCGGCTGGCCGAGGCTGCGCCACAGGTAGGTGTCGAACGCGCCGAACGCCAGCCACCGGCCCTTGTTCGCGTCGCCGCGCTGCGACCCGACCAGGAGCGGGTCGCCCTTCGGGGGCGCGTCGCCGCCGGCCGCGAGCGCCTTCGGGTCGCTCTCCTCGCCGGTCCACGCGAACATCGTGTAGAGCGCCCGCTCTTTGTCCGACAGGTTGAGGCGGTTGTACCCGTTCAGCCGGAAGCCGGTGCGGAAGTTGTTCAGCCGGTTCCACGCCTCCTCCGACGCGCCCGGCTTGGGTGCCTCCCCCGGCTTGCCCGCCACGCGGAACATCTTCTCCAGGCCGCGGGCCGTGGGCACCGCCGGGTACGAGGTGAGCGGGTTGCCGCGCGGGTCGAGCTTGTCCACGATCGGCCCGCCGGCGATCGGCAGCAGCGTGTCCGGGATGCCCTGGAACGCGTACTCGCCGCCCAGGAACATCACGCCCACGCCCTTCTTCGCCGCCAGGTCCGCGAGCTTCGGCAGGAAGTCCGGGGCCGCCCGCTGGAGGTGCGCGGCGCTCACGTTGCCGATGATGACCACGTCGTACGCCTGCGCGTCCAGGTTGAGCAGCGCCTTCTCGCTCTCGGTCGGGACGAGGTCCGTCTGGCGGATGACCTCGTACACGTCGAACCCCTTCTGGCTCCGCAGGGCGTCGCGGAGGAGCGTCTCTTCCCAGCGGAGCTGATCGACGATCAGCACCCGCACGCCCTCCTTGTTCACCGTCAGGTACGTCTCGGACCAGTTGTTCAGCGGGGACAGTTCGCCCGGCAGCGGTTCGATCTTCCCGTCCTTCTCGACGCCTACTTCCACCTTCACCTTGATCTCGCCCTTCGCGTCCGGCGCTTTGATGTTGACCTTCAGCTCGTTGTTCTTGTCGCGCTCCAGCGTGAATTCCTCGCTCCGGACGCTCTCCTTGCCGTTGGCGGTGTAGGACACGCGGGCGGTGACCCGCGCGCCGACGAACCCGTAGGCGTTGACCCGCGCCGTCACCAGCACGTCGTTCTTGATGAACGCGGGCGACGGGTTGCACTCGACGCCCGTAACCGCGATGTCCTTCCCCTCGGTGCTCCCCTCCTGACCGGTGACGAACGTGGAAACGGGCGTGCCGCGGCGGCCGAACCGGGCGGCTTCGGCGGCGGGGGTGAAGGTCTCGCCGTTGTCCGCGCCGTCGCCGATGACGAGGACCGCGCGGACCCGCGGCTCACTCAGCCACCGCTCGAAGACGCGGTTCAGCATTACGCCGTAGTCGGACCGCTTCGCGTCGGCCGCGGCCGTCGGCTCCCACCGGCCCGTCGCCTCGTTGAAGTCCGGCGGGCCGAACTTGTAAATCACGACGCTCACGTTCTGCTCGGTGAGCAGTTCGTCGAACAGGGGCTGGCACTTCTCCAGCACCTTGCGCACCGCGTCGATGCGGGACTGCCCGCCGACTTCGTCCTTCACGGTCATGCTCTCGGACACGTCCACGCCGACGAGGAGCACGGCCGGTTGCTTCGGGTTCTCGTTCACGCCGACGCTCGGGCGCACCGCGGTGAGCAGCGCGACGACCAGCGCCGCGAGCCGCAGCGCGAGCACGATCAGCACGCGGCGGCGGGTGGCCTGCGGGTGGCCGAGGTACGTCCAGACGGTGAAGAGGACGAGGAGCGCGGCGACGGCGGCGAGGGCCGGCAGCCCGATCGGGTACACCGACCACGGGAACGCCGGCCGCGACGAGAAGAAGTAGTCGCTCATGACGCCATGATACCGGAGTGCCTAGGCCGTGTTGATTGAAGGCTGGCCGATAATCGTTCTTATTTCAGCCAGATCGTGATCGCCGCGAACAGCACCATCCCCAGGAAGTTCCGCGAGGTCTTCTCGTACCGCGTCGCCACCCGCCGGAACTGCTTCAACCGGTTGATGCACCGCTCGACTTTGTTCCGCTCCTTGTACACCACTTCGTCGTACTCCCGCGGCGTCTTCCGGCTCGACCGCGGCGGGATCACCACCTCGGCCCCGCGGTCCTCGACCGCCTTCGCGAACGCATCGCTGTCGTACCCCTTGTCCCCCAACACCGCTTCGGGCTTGTGATCCCCGAGCAAGGTTTCGGCGTGCGTGATGTCCGCGTCCTGGCCCGGACTCAGGTGGATTTCCAGCGGCAAACCCAGCGATTCCACGCTCAGGTGGAGCTTCGTCCCGAACC
>JAYUBA010001390.1:0-3121 GCA_043741075.1 Frigoriglobus sp. | reverse complement strand
TGGTTCACCGGGCGCTTCGGGGTGCGGGGCCGTGTCGCGACGTGCGCGCAGTCTAACCGGCGAGCGGTCGCGGGGGGAAGGGGCCGCGCGCGATCGCGTGAAATTTCCCCAAAGTGAGAACTCGGGTGTTGACGCGCGTGCGCGCATCGGGTGCAATTGCATCCGTTCGGTGGGTCCGGGGTTCGTCCGCCCGTCTCACCCCGCCACCAGACCGCGTGCCCGCCCTCGTCGGGCGGGCCGCAACGGAACGCCAACCCCCTTCGGCCGCCCGATGCCCCGCCGCATCCGCCAGTGGCTCGACCCGTTCGCCGCGCTCCAGGAGCTGCGCGCCTTCGTCGCGGCGCGGACCCGCGCCGCCGGGACCGCGCTGGCCTCGTGGCTGGGCCGCGCCACCCGCTCCGCCCGCCGGCCGGCGCGCACCGAGCGGGACCCGCGCCTGGAGAAGGCGGCGCTCGAGCTGCGGCCGATGGACTGGCGGAACCCGCCGTCGGACACCATCACCGGGGTCGCGCTGCCCCTGGCCGCGACCGCGGCGGCGGCCGCCGCGGCGGCGTACTTCGTGGCGAGCTGGCAGTCCCAGGAGCGGACCGGCGCGCCGGCGGCCGAGCGGGTGGGCGCGGGCGCCTTCGACGCGGCCCCGCCGGGCGTGGCGGCGGTCACCCTCGGCGGCCCGGTGGGCGGCGGTGGCGCGCGGGTCGAGGACCCGTTCGGCCCGCCGCTGGCGGTGGCCGCGCCGGGTTCGGCCGCGGCCCTCGACGCGGGCGCGGCCGGGGCCGTGGACGGGGCGGGGAGCACCCTGCGGGCGGCCCCCGAGGACGAGTCCGCCCGGCGCGACGGCGGTGGCGGTGGTGGCGGGTTCGTGGACGCCCGGTTCACCTCCGAGGGCGGCGGGAGCGGCAACGGCGGGGGCGGGAGCGGCGGGCCGGGCGACGGCTCGTTCGGTTCCGGCACGGCCGGGGTCGGCGGACCGGCGAGCGGTGCCGCGAATCGGGCCGGCGCGGGCGGCGGGGCCCCGGCTCCGGGCGGCACCGACGTCCTGCCCCTGAGTGGCGGGGGTGCGGGTGCCACCGGCGCCACGGGGGCGACCGGGCACGCGCCCGCCACCGCGCCCGTGCCTCTGGCCGCGCCTCCGGGGACCGGAACCGGCCCGGCCGCGCCCGCGTCGGGCGCCTCGTCCCCGTTCGTCCTCACCGCGCGGGGCGGGCGGCCGTTGCCGACCCCGGTGATCTTCGCCGGGTCGGGCGCGGCCCCGGTGGTGCGTCAGTACGACGCGCAGACCGGGCACCTGAACTTCGAGGCCGCGGCGTTCGACCCGGCGCTGGCGCCGGGCGGCGTGGTGGTCGCCGCCGGCGACTTCAACCGCGACGGGTTCCCCGACGCGGTCGTGGCCCCCGGCCCCGGCGGCCCGCCCCTGGTCCGGGTCCTCGACGGCAAGACCGGGGCCCCGCTCGCCGGCCCCCTGGGCGGCTTCCCGGCGTTCGATCCCGGCGCCACCAGCGTGAGCATCGCCGCGGCGGACGTGAACGGGGATTCGGTCCCCGACGTGGTGGCGGCGGCCGTGACTCCGGCCGGTGCCGAGGTCCGGGTGTTCGACGGGCGGACCGCGGTGCTCGTGGCAGAGTTCGCCGTTCCGGGCGCCGACTTCGCCCGCGGGCTGAGCGTGGCGGCGGCCGACTTCCTCGGTACGGGCCGGGCCCAGGTGGCGGTCGGGGCCGGGCCGGGCGGCGATTCGCTGGTGCGGGTGTACGACCCCCTCACGGGGGAGACGGTGCCCGGCCCGCTGGGGTCGTTCCGGGCGTTCGACGCCGGCACGCCGGGCGGGGCCGTGGTGGCGACGGACGCGCTGGCCGGGGACGTCGATGGGGACGGGCACCCGGACCTGGCGGCCGGGACCGGGCCGGGGGCGGTGCCGCGGGTGCGGGTGTTCAGCGGCAAGACGGGCGCGGTGCTGCTCGATGTCGCGCCGTTCGACGCGGGTGCGACGGGCGGGGTCCACGTGGGCCTGGCGTACGTGACCGACGACCGGTTCGCCGACGCGGTCGTCGGGTCGGGGCCGGGGGTCGCGGCGACGGTGCGGGTGTTCGACGGGCGGACCGGGGTCCAACTGCCCGGCGCGACGGGCGAGTACCACCCGTTCGGGGACGCGAGCGGCGTCTCCGTCGCCGCGTCCAACGACCCGTTCATCACGTCCTTCACCGCCACCCCGTCGGCCCAGACGGTGCCCCTGGGGTCGGCCGCGTCGGTGACCGCATGGGCGGCCCTGTCCGGGGCGTCCGCCCGGCTCGACTTCTCGGCCGCCTGGGGCGACGGCTCGACCGACACCTACACCGCCGCGTTGCCGGGGCCGGGCTCGCTCTCGTCGCCGTTCGGTCACACGTACGCGGCCGCCGGCACCTACACGGTGACCCTCACGCTGGACGCGTACGACGCGGCCGCGCCGCCGGTGTACCAGGGGACCGGCACCACCACGGCGGCGATCACCGTCACCGTGCCGACGGTCACCGGGGTGTCCCCGGGCACCGGGTCGGCGGGCGCGGGCTACCTGACGAACTCCGCCACGCCGACCGCCTCCGGGGCCGCGACCGCGGGGAGCACGGTGACCGTCTACCGGCAGGGGGCGACCGACCCCGCGCCGGTGGCGGTGGGCACGACCACGGCGTCGGGGGCCGGGCTGTGGACCTACGCGCTCCCGACGGTGTCGCCGGACGGCGCCTACCGGGTGACCGTCACCGCCGCGACCGGCGGCGTGACCTCGCTCCCCTCCGCGCCGCTGACGGTCACCCTCGACACCACGGCACCGGCCGTGACGGTGGCGGTGGTCGGCCCGACGTACGACCGCCGCCCGCCGGTGACGGTGACGGCCGCGGACCGGTACGGCATCTCCGGTTCGGCCACGGTGGCCCTGGACGTCGATCGGAACAACGACGGCAACTTCACCGACGCCGGGGAGACCGACTTCGCCACCGGCACGCTGGTCAACGGGGCGCTCACGTTCGACGCGTACCCGACCCTGCTGACCGTCGGGGTGACGGCGCAGATTCGCGCCCGCGTCCTCGACCGGGCGGGCAACCAGGGCACGTCGGCCGCCCAGCCCGTCGCGGTGACCGCGTCGCCGACCACG
>JAYUBA010001389.1:0-3131 GCA_043741075.1 Frigoriglobus sp. | reverse complement strand
TTCTGCTTCCGCTGCTCCACCCACCCTTACCTATCTCTCTCCGGCGGGGGCGCAGCGCGGCACCACGGCTGAAGTAACGGTCGCGGGCACGTTCGACGCGTCAACAAAGGTGTGGGCGAGCGGTAAGGGCGTGTCGGTCGAAGCCGCGAAGGAGAAGGGCAAGTTCAAGGTTGCGGTCGCGAAGGACGCGGTGCCGGGCACCTACTGGCTGCGCGCGTACAACGACGACGGCGCGAGTACGTTACGGCCGTTCATCGTCGGGATGCTGCCGGAGGTGATGGAGAAGGAACCGAACGACGACTTCAAGAAGCCGCAGGTTCTTGATGGCTCATCATTCACCATCAACGGCAAACTTGAGAAGTCCGGCGATGTCGATTGCTTCGCGGTGACGCTCAAGAAGGGACAAACGCTGGTCGCGTCTCTCGAAGCGAACCGCGCGCTGCGCTCCCCGATGGACGGGATGTTGCAAATCCTTTCGGCCGACGGCTTCGTGCTCGAAGAGAACAACGACTTCCACGGCCTCGACCCGCAACTCGCGTTCACCGCGAAACGTGACGGCACCTACATCGCCCGCGTCTACGCGTTCCCCGCCGCTCCGGACGCGAGCATCCGCTTCTTCGGCTCGGACGCGTGCGTCTACCGCCTCACGCTCACGACCGGAGCATTCGCGGATTACGCGTTGCCACTTGCGGTGAGCAAGGGCGAGCCGTGGCGCGGCGCGGTCGAAGGGTGGAACATCACGCCGGAGTCGCACAAACTCTCGTTCGCCATCGGGCGCGACGACGAACCGTTCGCACGCGCGTTCGGCGGAGATTTGGTGAACCCGCTCCGGCTGCGGAGCGAGCCGCACCCGACCTACGGCCTCAAGACCGCCGAACCCCTCAAGCCGCCGTTCTCCGCGACCGGGCGTATCGACGCGCCCGCCGGAGAAGCGCGCGTACCGTTCGAGGGCAAGAAGGGGCAAGCCCTCGCAATCCAGGTCGAAAGTCGGTCGTTGGGTCTCGCGGTCAACCCGGTGGTTCGTGTCCTCGATGCCGACCTCAAGCAACTCGCCAAAGCGGAACCCGCGAAACTCAACGGTGACACCGCGTTGTCATTCACGCCCCCGGCCGACGGCTTCTACGCCGTCGCCGTCGATGACCTGTACGGCGGCTCCGGGCCGCGACACGCCTTCCTCGTTCGCATCCTGTCGGAACCGGACTACGACCTCACCGTTGCCGCCGACCGGTTCACGGTCACGCCCGGCAAGCCGACGACGATCCCGGTAAAGGTGAACCGCGCGCGCGGCTTCTCCAAGCCCGTGGAGATCGCCGCGGAGGGATTGACCGAAGGCGTGAAACTCGAAGTGACGCCGCCCGCGAAGCCCGACCCGAACACGGTTACGCTGTCGCTCACCGCGGACAAGGCGATGAGCGGTTCGTTTCGGCTTGTGGGCAAGGTAAAGGACGAGCCGAAGTTGACGCGCACCGCTCGCGCGGCGCTGACCGAGTTCGACGAGACGACCGCAGAGTTGTGGCTGACGGTGGCCCAGCCGGCGAAGAAATGAGTCGTTCGTCGTGACCCACTCGATCTAACCGGGCCGCTTGCGGGTTCGCGGGCGTCCGCGAAGCCGCAAGCGGCCCAACTCACTTTAGCAACTCCCGTATCACCGTCTGCTCCTCCACGCCGGTCAGGCGCTGGTCGAGTCCCTGGAACCGGAACGTGAACTTCGCGTGGTCGATGCCCATCAAATGTAGAACGGTCGCGTTGATGTCGTTCACGTGCGCCGGGTTCTCCGCGACGTTATAACTGTAGTCGTCCGTCTCGCCGTACACCTGTCCGCCCTTGATGCCGCCGCCGGCCAGCCACATACAGAAGTTGCGCGGGTGGTGGTCGCGGCCGTAGTTCGTTTTCGTCAGCGTCCCCTGGCTGTACACCGTGCGCCCGAACTCGCCGCCCCACACCACCAGCGTGCTGTCCAGTAGCCCCTTCTGCTTGAGGTCGGCCAGAAGCGCGCCGGTCGCCTGGTCGGTGTCGCGGCACTGCGAGCGGATGTCGTTCGGCAGGTTGCCGTGCTGGTCCCAGCCGCGGTGGAGGATTTGCACCGCGCGGACGCCCCGCTCCACCATCCGACGGGCGAGCAGTGCGCTCGCGGCGAACGAACCGGGCTTCTTCACGTCCGGGCCGTAGCTGTCCAGCACCTTCTGCGGTTCCTTGCTAAAGTCGGTGAGTTCCGGCACGCTCCGCTGCATCCGAAACGCCATCTCGTACTGCGAAATCCGCGTCAGCGTGTCCGGGTCGCCGTACCGGTCGAACGTCTTCTTGTTCAGCTCGCCGAGTGTGTCGAGCATCGCCCGGCGGTTCGCTTCGCTCACACCGTCGGGGTTCTGCACGTACAGCACCGGGTCGCCCACACTGCGGAGCGCCACGCCGCTGTACTTGCCCGGCAGGAACCCGCTGGCCCACATGCGCGAGAACAGCGCCTGCGCCGCGGTGCCGGAACTCCAGAACGGCGTGAGCACCACGAACGCCGGTAGGTCGTTGCTCACGCTGCCCAAGCCATAACTGAGCCACGAGCCGATACTCGGCTTGCCGGGCGTTTCGCTGCCGGTCATCACGAACGTGCAGGCCGGGTCGTGGTTGATCGCGTTCGTGTGAACGCTTTTCACCAGCGCGATTTCGTCCATCCACTTCGCGGTGTGCGGCAAGAGTTCGCTCACCCACGTCCCGCACGTGCCGTGCTGTCCGAACTTGAACATCGACGGCGCGACCGGGAACCGGAGTTGCCCGCTGGTCATCGTGGTGATGCGCTGCCCCTTGCGGACGCTGTCCGGCAAGTCCTTGTTGAACTGGTCAATCAGTTTCGGCTTGTAGTCGAAGGTGTCGAGTTGACTCGGCCCGCCGTTGGTGTGCAGGTAGATGACGGCCTTGGCCTTCGGCGCGTGGTGCGGGAACCCCGGCAGCGGCGGGTGAACGCGCTCCGCGCCGGCCGCTTGCGGCTTCGCGGGACGCGCGAGTAGCGCGAGCGTCGCCCCGCCGAGGCGAAGCCCGGAGGTGCCGAAGAACTGCCGCCGCGACAGGGCGAGTTGGTGTTTGTTGAGAGGGTGCATGGTGCCTTCCTGTAGGGTGGGCACTGCCCACCATGCTTCGCG
>JAYUBA010001388.1:0-3132 GCA_043741075.1 Frigoriglobus sp. | reverse complement strand
CTTCTGCCTTTTCACTCCCACCCACACTCGCACTCACACTTTCCGCCCGTTTCGGGTGGGCACACCGCGCTCCCGTTTGGTACGCTCAACTCATGCGCCGGACTCCCGGCGATTTCCCGCGCCGAGGGCATCGTGGACACCACCGCACTCGACCGCTTGCGTGCCGACTTCGTTAAGGCACCGTCCGCCCGCTGGGGCGCTACGATCAGTTCGATCGGTGCCGCCGTCACATACGTCCTGCTCCTGCTCCTCCTTTACTTCTTCGTTGACCTACTCGTGTGGCGGGGCGAAATCCCGGCGTACGCGCAGCTCTCCGCGGCGCGGAAGCGGGAGTTCGCCGACGAGTGGGCGAACCGCTCCGAGGACGACCGCAAGGAGGCCGTCGCCCGGCTCGGCGGGCCGGACGCACGCTCCAAGCGGCTCGCGAGCGCCAACGACGACGAGCTGAAGAAGCTCGCGAAGGCCAAGGACGAGGAACACCTCTTCGCCGACGAGTGGGAGGCGCGCTGGCAGGCCGGCGTGTACCTCGCCCTGCGGGACCGCGTGAACCAGCGCGCCGCGGACACGTACCTCCCGTCGCTCGCGGAGAAGTGGGCGAAGTGGGTGCAGGCCGTCGCGAAGGCGGGGGAGTCGGACGCGGTCGAAGCCGCGGCCGACCCCGACGCGCGCCCGCACTACGGGTCGCTCGGCCTCGTCGTCCGCGAGCGGAACCGGTGGACCGGGCCGCTGCTCGGCAAACTCGCGGCGCTCAACAGTTGGACGTGGGCGCCGACCGCGGACGGCTCCGCGAACGTGACCTACCTCACGGGCCTGTTCATCCTCGCGTTCGGGCTGGCCCTCGTCCGCGGCGTGCTGGTGAACGCGCTCGCGTACCTGTCGGCCGCGGTCACGCTCGACACCGTCACGCGTCTGCGCCGCGCGGTGTACTTCCACTCGTTCCGGCTCGGCGCGCTCACCATGCAGACGATCGGCACCGCGGAGGCGGCGACCCTGCTCACGCGCCGCGTCGCGGCGGTGGGCGACGCCATCCACGCCCGCCTCGTGGCCGCCTTCCGCTACCCGCTCGCGGTGGTGTTGCTCATCACCCTCATCCTCCTGGTGAACTTCTGGCTGGCGGTCAGCTTCCTCGCGCTGGCCGGGCTGGTGTGGCTCGTCGGGGGGCAGATCGCCGCGCACTTCCGCCGCGACGCCCGGCTCGGCGAGCGCCAGGCGTCCGCGGCGCTGGCGCTCCTGAAGGAGAGCATGGGGCTGTTCCGCCTGGTGAAGTGCTACCAGATGGAGCGGTTCAACCAGACGCGCGTGGAACGGCAGTTGAACGAGTCGGCGCGGGCGAACTGGCGGCGGCTCCGCGGCAGCGCGATGGCCGGGCCGCTGCTCGGCTCGGTCGCGCTCTTGACCGGCGTGGCGCTGTTGTACCTCGCGGCCCGCGGGGTGCTGGCCGGCGGGTTCACCGTCGCGGGGCTGGCGGTTATGGCGGTGTCGCTGGTGTCGCTGGCCGCCCCGATCGCGGGGCTGTTCGACTACGCCGCGAAGCTGCGCCAGGGGCGCGAGGCGGCCGACGCGCTCTTCGAGTTCCTCGACCGCAAGGGCGAGACGGCCGAGGCCGCGGACGCCGAGTTCCTGCCCGCGCTGACCACGCGCATCGAGTTCCGGCAGGTCACGCTCAACGACCCCGTTTCTGGCGAGCCGCTACTGGAGAACGTCACGTTCGCGGTCCCGGCCAACGCCAAGGTCGCCATCGTCGGGCCGACCGCGGCCGAGAAGCACGCGCTCGTGTACCTGATCCCGCGGTTCCTCGACCCGTCGGCCGGCGAGGTGCGCATCGAGGACAAGAACGTCCGGTGGGTGACGCACGAGTCGCTCCGCGCGCAGGTCGCGCTCGTCATGCAGGACGACCTCACGTTCTCGGACACGGTGGCGAACAACATCGGCGTCGGCAGCCCGGAGTTCAACCTGCCGCAGATCATCGAGGCGGCGAAGTTGGCCCACGCGCACCAGTTCATCGAGAAGCTGCCCTACGGGTACGAGACGCTCATCGGCGGTCCCGGCCGGTCGCTCGCGCCCGGCGAGCGGTTCCGCCTCGCCCTGGCCCGCGCGCTCCTGCGGGACCCGTCCGTCCTCATCATCGAGGAGCCGGTCGGGCCGATCGACGAGGACACGCTCGCCCTCCTCGACGACACGATCGCCCGCGTCTCGGCCGGGCGCACGATCATCTTCCTGGCCCAGCGGCTCTCCACGCTCCGCCGGGTGGACCGCGTGTTCCTGCTGAAGAACGGGCACCTCGAAGCCACCGGTTCGCACAACGACCTGTGGCGGGACAACGACCAGTACCGCCGGTTGCAGATCACGGCCGACGCGAGCGCGACCGAACACACTCCACTGAGGGACGACGCCGAATGACGGACTACCAGACGGAATTGGCCGCGGCGCGCGAGGCCGCGGCGCGGGCGAGCGCGATGCTGCGCACGGAGTACGAGGCGTTCGCCGCGATCCCCGACGCCCCGGTGACGATCAGCACGCACGCGGACAAGGCGTCGCAGGAACTGATCCTCGGCTTCCTGCACGAGCGGTTTCCCGACGACGCGCTGTGCGCGGAGGAATCCACGCCCGCGTTCGACGCGCTCCCGAAGTCCGGGCGGCGGGCGTGGGTGGTCGATCCGATCGACGGCACGCGCGGGTTCGCGAAGAAGGTCGGGCAGTTCTCGGTGATGATCGGGCTGCTCGTGGACGGGCAACCGGTGGTCGGCGTGGTGGCCGAACCGGCACAGCACCGCACCACGTTCGCGACGGCCGGGGGCGGGTGCTGGACGCACACCGGCGACGCGGAGCCGAGTCGCTGTCGCGTCTCGTCGCGCGGGTTCGACGAGTTGGTGTTGGCGCAAAGCTGGCTGAAGACGGGCATGTCGCCGAAGCCGGTGCGGGCGCTCGCCCCGGTTCGCGTGATCGAGACCTATTCCGGCGGGGTGAAGCTCGCGCTGGTCGCGCGGGGCGAAGCGGACGTGTACGCCAACACCTACGAGGCGTTCGCCGACTGGGACATCTGCGCCGGGCACCTGCTCGTGACGGAGGCCGGCGGCACCGTCACCGACCTGGGCGGGAACCCGATCGCCTACCAGGGCGAGAACTTCAAGC
>JAYUBA010001387.1:0-10150 GCA_043741075.1 Frigoriglobus sp. | reverse complement strand
CTCTGCCTGTCGCTTGCTTCGGGCGGCCCGTTCCGGCACAATACACGCACGTCTGCGCCCGCACACTGTTCGGAGGCGACCCGTCATGTCCGCCGGCCGCCGCGGTTTGGTACTCTCGGTCGCGTTCCTCGCACCGGCTTTGTGGCTGTGCCCCGGTACGCGCGCGCACGCCCAACCCGACCCGTTCCAGCCGGCCCAGCCCGGTCCCGGCAAGCACTCCATCTGGCAGCAGAACCTCGGCGCGGAGCAAATTCGCGCGCTGCTCGCCAAGTTCGGCCAGGACGGCGGCAAGGGCGACTGGTTCGAGAAGATGCTCCGCGAGTCGGTGGAGCAGAAGAACCCCGGCGCGAACAAAGAGCAGGTGGACGCGGCCATCAAGAAACTCCTGGGCGATAAGGAGTTCATGAACCGCATGATGGACCTGGCGCAGAAGCACAAGAACCAGATGCCGAACAACAACGGCAACGGCGACCGACCGCCGCGGCTCTCGCGGGACGACCTCGCCAAGCTCGCGAAGATCAGACCCGAAGGGCCGGGCGGCGACCCGTTCAAGGTGGCCCCCAAGGTCGGGGACCAGTTCCCGCCGTTCGACCCGCGAAACCCGCAGTTCGACCCGAAGCGGTTCCCGGCCATCGACCCGGACAACCCGCCCCAGTTCGATCCGGACACGAAGTTCCCACTCGACAAGGCTGGGCGCCCGTTCGACCCGCGCGACGGGGAGCTGATCGACCCGAAGAACCCGCCGCGGATCGACCCGCCCCCGCCGCCGAAGGTCGATCCCAACAAGCCGCTCGTGCCGCCGAAGGGCGGCCCGGTGCAGCCGCCGAAGTTCGACCCGGCCGCCCCCCAAACGAAGATCGAACCGGACGCGGACCCGAAGCGAAAGTTCGACCCGGACAACCCGCTCGGCGCGCCGAACGATTCGCCGGAGAAGATCGCCAAGACGAAGGCCGCGGAAGCGGCGACCGCGCTCTGGGAGAAGAACGTCGGCCCGATCGAAGAGTCGCCCGCGGTAAAGCGCGCGATCCTCGACCTCGTGAGCGACACCGACGCGATGGACGCGCTCACCGACGGGAAGGGGAACAACTTCTTCGACTTCCTCCAGAAGGGCGGCGAGGACGAGAAGTTCGGCAACCTGTTCGACGGCGCGGGCAACGACTCCGGCTGGGAGTGGCCGAAGTTCGACTTCAACTGGAGCCGCGGGCGCGACACGGACATCGACATCGGCTCCACCCGCACGCGCGACCGGAGCAGTTCGTCCCGCGACACGTCGCGGTCGCGCGGCGGGCCGTCGTCGCTCGACGGGCTGGGCGGGTTCGACCTCGGCGGCATGAAGGTGCCGTGGCTCCTCATCCTCATCCTGTTCGCGCTCGTCGCCGCGGCGGTGGTGTGGTGGAAGTGGCCGGCGATCCTGACGGCGGCCACGGGCGCGAGAGCGGCCGGCGGCGGGCCGACGCTGTGGCCCATCGACCCGCGCGCGATCAACACCCGCGAGGACGTGGTGAAAGCGTTCGAGTTCCTGAGCGTCTTGTTGTGCGGGCCGGCGGCGAAGACGTGGACCCACTCGACCATCGCCGACGAACTGTCCGCGCTGGCCGCGACCCACGGGGACACGGCGGTGAAACTGGCCCGGCTGTACGAACTGGCCCGGTACGCCCCGCTCGACGAGCCGCTGACGCGGGCGGAACTGCTCGAGGCGCGGCGGCTGGCGTGCGACCTCGCGGGGGTGGACGAAGTATGAAGCCGCTCACCCGTTGGTTCGCGGTCGTCGCGCCGCTCGCGCTCGCCGTCGCGCTGGTGGTCGCGCCGGACGCCTGCGCTCAGCCCAACCGCTTCCCGGAACCGGTCCAGCAGCCGGTGGCGATCCCCGGCAGCGGGACGGAGCTGTTCCGCGCGCTCCTGGACCTGGAGGGCATTCAGCCGGTCCGGGCGAACGACTTGTTCGACGAACAGCGGGCACTGGGCGACGACCTCATCGTCATCGTCATCGGTTCGCCCAACTCCGTGGACGGACCGCACGACCCGCTCCGCTGGGCGCGGCTGGCGGTCCGGGTCAACGGGGCGGCGCTGGTCGCGTCCGACAGCGGGTTCCGGCTGTACGAGTCCGACAAGCAGCCCGGCGCGGACAATCCGATCACCCGGTTCAACGGGAACACGCTGATCGCCGAGCAGCAGGATTGTCACGAGAGGCGATGGGACTGCCCGTACGTCATCCCGGTATCGCCGGACGAACTGCGCAACGGGCCGAAGAAGCCCGGCCGCGTGTGGAACCTGTTCCGCGGGCTGACCAAACTCGCCACCAACCAGCCGACCTACATCGAGGAGCTACCGCAATATCGTGGGGAATTCCAGTACCCGTTGGCGCGGCTCCCGAAGTCGTCCACGAACCAGTTCGGGGGCCGGTTCAAGACGCCGCCACTGTTCGCCGTCGGCGGCGACGGCGCGGACCGGCCGAACGCCCCCGGCTACGCGTTCCTCGCGGTCGCCGACTCCAGCGTGTTCATCAACCTGATGCTCATAGCGGACGGCACCGACAACCTCGAATTTACGCTCCGCACCATCGAATACCTCCAGGGGCCGGACAAGCACCGCAAGCGGTGCGCGTTCTTCGAGAACGGCCGGGTGATCGAGACGTTCGACGGCCTCCGCTCGGCTACGGCCAAGCCGAAGCCGAAGATCCCGCCGGAGGCGATGCCGAACATCGGCCCGCTGTTCGGCAGGCACCAGGACAAGCTGGTCAAGATGCTCGACGACAAGGCGGACGAGATCCAGTCGGCCGACTGGCTGCACCGCAACTTCGTCGGGTCGCCCGGCTCGGCGCGGGAGCGGAACCGGATGGGCGAATGGTCCGAGGTGGTCGCGGTCCTCGCCGCGATCGTCGTCGCGTTCCTGCTGCTCCGCCGCACGATCTCGGCGCGGCAACCGCTGGACGTGCCGCCGGCACCGAACACCGGGGCCGGGGCCGCGGCCACCGGCCCGCCGGGCGTGTTCGACCGGCGGCAGAGGGAACTGGTGCGGCGGAACAACCTGTACGAGCCGGTGCGCAACGCGGTGCGCGAGTTCTTCGACGCCGTGGGTGCCCCGCCGAACCCCGGCCCGCGGCTGCCGCCGTTGGAGATCACCGGCGCGGTGCGCAAGCCCGAATCGCTCCGGCAGGCGATCCGCGACATGTGGCGCATCGCCTACGGCCCGCCGGCGCACATCAGCGCGCAGCGGTGGTTCGAGTTGGAGCCGTACTTCGACCGCCTGCGCCACGCGCACGCCGAAGGCAAGTGGCGGTTCGTGACCGACGCCGGGTCGTAATCGAAGGCGGGCGGCGCGACCGTGGTTTGGCCCTCTCCCCTTGCGGGAGAGGGCGGCGAGCGGAGCGAGCGGGTGAGGGGTAAGCCCGGCGCGCGAAGAGGCGGTCGCGCGGCCCGATGTGCAGAACACCCCTCACCCGTCGGCGAAGCGCCGCCACCCTCTCCCGCAAGGGGAGAGGGCCAGAAAGAAGACGTGACGCGTGACCGACACCGACGGGAGCACGGAATGACCTTGGCCTCGACTTCGACCCCGGCTGACCCCCGCGCCGCGGCGCACGAACTGGCCCAGGAGGCCAAGCTCCTCAGCCAGAAGGTGATCGCCGAAGTCGCCCGCGTCGTGGTCGGCGCGGAGGACGTGACGCGGCAGTTGCTCATCGCGCTCCTGGCCGGCGGGCACGTCCTGCTCGAAGGCGTGCCGGGCGTCGCGAAGACCACGCTCTCGAAGGTGTTCTCCCGCCTGCTCGGCTGCAAATACCAGCGCATCCAGTTCACGCCCGACCTGCTCCCGTCCGACGTGACCGGCACGTCCATCTTCGACCGCAACGCGAACGATTTCGTTCTCCGCAAGGGGCCGATCTTCACGCAGGTGCTCCTCGCCGACGAGATCAACCGCGCGCCCGCCAAGACGCAGTCGGCACTCCTCGAGGCGATGCAGGAGTATCAGGTGACGGTGGACGGGGCGACGCTGCCGCTGGAACTGCCGTTCCTGGTGATGGCGACGCAGAACCCGGTGGAGCAGGAGGGCGTGTACCGGCTCCCGGAGGCCCAACTCGACCGGTTCCTGTTGCGCGTGGAGATGGGCTACCCCGGCTTCAGGCAGGAGGTGAACCTGCTGAAGCTGTACAGCAAGCCGATCGTGGACGTGCAGCCGATGTTCAACCCGCAGATGATCCTCGACCTGCAGAAGAAGCTGCCCGGCGTGTACGGCGCGGACTCGCTGTACGAGTACATCTGCAACCTGGCCGCGGAGAGCCGGCAGCACCCGGACGTGTCGCTCGGGGCCAGCCCGCGGGCGGCGCTCAACCTGCTCCGCTGCGCCCGCGCGCGGGCGGTGCTGGAGGGCCGCCACTTCTTCACCCACGAGGACGTGCAGGCGATCGCCTACGGGGTGCTCGGCCACCGACTCATCCTCCGCCCGGAGGCCGAGATCGAGGGCAAGCAAGTGGCCGACGTGGTCCGCGAGATCCTCGACGCCGTCCCCGTGCTCGAAACCGTGTGAAGTGGGCAGTGAGCAGTGGGCAGTCAGAAGACCACCCGGCTTGCTCCTCTCTTCACTGCCCACTGCTCACTGCCCACTTGCCGAAGGCTGCCCATGCTGACCCCCCGCGGCTGGTGGTTCCTGATCGTCGTCGTGTTCGTCCTCGTGCTGGGGGCGTTCGTCGTCCCCAATTACACCACCGTGCCGGCCATCCTCGCGACCACGCTGTTCGTGTGGTTCGTGTACGAGTGGGTGCAGTTCAACACGCGGTCGAACGCGGCCGTGTCGAACCTGCGGGTGCGGCGGTGGGTGCTCCAGGGCGGGCGCTCCACGCCGATGATCTGGGCCGGCGTGCCGTTCGAGGTCCGCGTCCGCGTCCGCCACGACGGACTCGTGACCGTCGGCTACGCGGTGGTCGAGGACCGCCTGCCGGCCGGCGCGGACATCCTCACGGGTGAAACGGACGCGACCACGAGCATCCGCTCCGGCGACCCGGTGGACGTGACGTACACGCTCAAGTGCCCGGCGCCCGGCGTGCTGCGGTTCGAGGGCGTGAAGGTGCGCGTCGCCGACCTGCACGGGTTCTTCTACCGCCGCGTGTTCCTGCGCGACCCGGTCGAGTTCCTGGTGCTGCCGCCCCTGTCCGGCCACGAGGGGCGGCATCGGGCGGACAAGCGGTTCAACACGCTCCCGCCGCCGGGCATCCACCGGATCCGCCGCCCCGGCAGCGGCGACGAGTTGCTCGACCTCCGCGACTACCGGCCCGGCGACCCGCCGAAGATGATCGCGTGGAAGGTGTCGGCGAAGAAGGACAAGCTCATCACCAAGGAGTACGAGAACGACGTGCCGGTGCGGTGCGTGCTGTTCCTCGACACGAGCGAGGGCGTGCGGCTCGGCCCGCCGGGCAACTCGCTGCTCACCCGCCTGGCGGGCGTCGCCGCGGTGGTGTCGCAGGCGTCGGCCGCGAACCGGGACCTCGTCGGCCTCACCACGTTCGACGACAAGACCGCGACGGGCCTGAAGCCGGCGCGAACGCAGACGCACATGATCGGCGTGCTGCGGAAGCTGGCCGAGGTCGCCGCGCTGCAGCCGGGCACGAAGGGCGTGCCGCCCGAACACCTGACCCGCCGCGCGTACCCGTTGGCGCACGAACTGTACCCGGAGCTGATGCGGAAATCGACGAACACCATGCCGCTCGGCCGGCTGTGGCTCCCGCTGCTGGACCGGTGGTGGGGCTGGATCGTGCTGTTCGTCCTGGTCGCCCCGCCGGCGCTCGCCGCGTACAAGATGGCGAACATCCTCGGCGGGCCGCCGCTGCCGGGGCCGTTCCAGAAGATCTACCAGTCGTGGATGAGCGGCACGTTCGACGTGGCCGTCCGCATGAGTCCGCGGGTGTTCTGGCTGGCGCGCGTCCTGATCGCGCTCGTCATCTGGTTCGTGCTGCTGTGCCTGCCGACGGTGTTCGCCGGGCTGTTCTGGTTCGTCTACGGCTTCCGCGGCTGGTTCGGGATGCGCGCCGGCGAACTCCGCCGCCGGAAGCAACTGGCGGCGCTGTTCTGCCTCCAGGACGGCACCGGCCCCGACGGCATCGAGCGGTACGTCCACGACGACGACGCGTACGCCGGGCGGGTGGCCGCGTTCCTCCAGCACCACCAGTTGCGGTGCCCGGTGCCGCTGCACGACGACCACGGCCGGTACCGGTTCAAGTGCGCGCGCAAGGCCGACGTGCTGGCCGGCGAGATCGTCCGCGCCGTGAGTCGCGCGCGGGACAACGAGTTGTACGTCATCATGGCCGACATCGCGGAACTCGGCACCGACCTGGAACCGCTGGTGAAGGCGTGCCGGGTGGCCCGCGCGCGGCGGCACCACGTCATGGTGATCGTCCCCTGGCCGGCCGACGTGCCGTCGCCGGACGAGGCGCCGCCCGCGGTCGCGGACGAGAAGGAGGGCTTCAAGAAGAAGCGGAAGCGGCACCCCGATGACCTGTTCGACCCGCACGCGCGGCACAAGCGCATCGTGAAGATCGTGCAAGACAACCTGACCCGGCAGTACCACGAGTCGTTCCGCGCGATGCGGCGCGAACTGTCGCGGGTGGGGGCGACGGTGATGCGGGTGAACGACGGCGACCCGGTGCGGCTGGTACTCGACCGGCTCGACCGGCTCCGCGGGATGAGGAGCCGCCGATGAGTACCGCCGACCGCACCGACGAGCGCGACGAAGGGGACGGGAAGAAGAACCCCAAGGAGCCGCTCACGCAGCGGGAGACCTTCGAAGTGTACCTGCGCGACACCGCCCTGCGCCCGTACCTGATCGGCGCACTCGGCGCGCTGGCGATGGTCTTCTTCGTGATGTTCCTGGGCGGCAGCGAGATCGGTGCCATCATCGTGGCCCTGTACGGGACGGCGGTACTCGCCTTCCGATGGACCGCCGGGCCGCCGTTCCTGCTGTTCATCCTGTTCTACTTCTTCGTGTTCCCGTTCGGCGTGCCGGAGGGCGGCGTCGAGAACCCCTACGAGGTCCGCGAGACGCACTTCCGCGTCGCGGACGTGATCCTGGTGATGTCGGTGCTGGTGTACCTGCGGTGCGTGTACCGCGTGTTCGGCGTGGTGCAGCAGTCGATGCCGTTCGAGAACGTGATCCGCCGCAAGGGGGACCGGCCGACGCGCCGCCCCACCGGCCACATCGAGCCGGGCGAGATCGCGTGGCTGGTCGCGGTCGCGGCCGGACTGGCGCTCCTCGGCCAGGGGGCGTGGTGGCTGGTGAACGCGCTGGAGTTCGTGCCGACCGACGACGAGTTCCCGGTGCGGTGGGCGGACGCCGGGTCGTTCGCGCGCTACCGCCGCGGCGGGCGCCCGCCGGGGGAGTTCGGCCCCGGTGCCAACCGGTTCTTCGTGATGATCGGCGCGCTGTTCTTCGGCCTGCTGCTCGTGCGCCTGGTGTTCGGCTACTGGCGGCTCCGCATGATGAACGCGGCCGAAGGGGCGATGGTGACGGCGGACACGAGTTGGGCCGAGTCGCACCGCGAGCGGGTGCGGGTGGAGAAGTGGCGCATCTGGGGCCGCCAGCGGGCCGCCGAGCGGGTGAAGACGCAGGCCCGCGAGGAGCGCGAGCGCCGCCAGAAGGAAGAAGCCGCCCGCGCGCGTGCCGAGGCGCGGGCACGCGACGACGAGGACGACCGGCCGCGGCGCCGGCGCTGATTCTCGGTTCTGGCCCTCTCCCCTTGCGGGAGAGGGTGGCGAGGCTCCGCGAGCCGGGTGAGGGGTGGCCGAGCGTAACGAAGAAGGCCAAGCGCTCTTGGTGCGCCAAGCTGACCCCTCACCCGGCGACGAAGCGCCGCCACCCTCTCCCGCCAGGGGAGCGGGCCAAGAGAATTACCACTTCGCTTCGTCGTCGAACGCCCCCCCACCCACCGGCGGCGGGTCGTTCCGCATCTTCGCGGCGCGGGCTTTCAGCACCGCGTCCGCCAGTTCCAAGTCTTCCTTCGTTGTGATCTTGAAGTTCGTAGGCGAACCGGGCACCACCACCACCGAATGCCCGATGGCTTCGATCAGTTGCGCGTCGTCGGTGATCGGCGACGTGAGCGACGCCCGCTTCGCGTAAGCCTCCACGAGCCAGTCGCGGCGGAATACCTGCGGCGTCTGGGCCTGCCACACGCCGGCACGCGGCACCGTGCCCGTGATGCGGTTGGTCGCGGGGTCCACCTGCTTCAGCGTGTCGGCGACCGGCACCGCCGGCATCGCGGCCCCGTGCTCCTCCGCCGCGCGAAGGACGGCGTCGATGAGCGCGCCCGTAAGAAGTGGGCGCACGGCGTCGTGAACCGCGACGAAGTCCACGTTCGCCGGCACGCGCGCCAGCGCGTTCGCCACCGACTCGAACCGCTCCGCGCCGCCTTCCACGATCTCCGTGTTGTTGAAGGCGATCGTGTGTCCGAAGCGGTGGCGGAAGTCGTCGCGGTCGTCCGGCGCGATCACGAGGTAGACGCGGCTCACGTCGTCGCGCGACCAGAACGGCTCGGCCGCCCGCAGCCACACCGGCCGACCGTCGAGCGACACGAACGGCTTCTTCTCGATACCGCCGAAACGCGACGACCGCCCGGCCGCCGGGATGATGACCGCGAACCGCGACATGCTGCACCTACGAAGCGGGAGAGGTGAGTCCCCCTCGTTCTATCAGTTCCTCCCACCGCGCGAACAGCGCCCGCCACCGCTCGACGGCCCCGGCGCGCCCCGCGAGTTCCTCCTCCACGGATGCGGTCAACCCGTCGGCGGCTTTCAAACGCGATTCCCATTGTATCAGTCGGGAGTCGAGCCGGTCGAGGGCGGGCGGCGGCTCCCCTTCCCCGGCCGACGGCGCGACCGCCATCTCCCATCGTTCTTCAGCACGGTCCAGCGCCCGCGTCGCCGACGCGAGCGAGGATTCCATCCGGTCGAGCGCGGTCTGCCACTGGGCAATCGGGAGCGACGCCATCGGTTCCCCTCGAGTACGCAAACTGGGCGACCCGTAGCCCCGGTGTCGCGGGGCCGCAAGCCGAATATTGCGGACTTTTTGCTTGCGTCGGGAGCGGGGTCGTCGCTATCGCCTGCTCTCGGAATGGGGGACGCCCCGCACGCGCCGCCGGCTTGGGGGCCGACGGCGCGCGACGGGACGACCGGGAGCGGCCGTGAAGCCCGGCTCTGCGGGCGACGGGTCGCGAGAATCAACGGGGGACGCGCGCCGGGCTTGCCCGACCTGTGCGCGCGGTGGGGAGGATACGCCGTGTACGTTGCCTGCTCGACGCTCAGCTTCAGCAAGCTGTCGCTGGAGGACGCTCTGCGCACCGTGCGCGAGATGCGGTTCACCAAGGCCGATCTGGCGATCCACGACGGCGGGCCGCACCTGACCCCCGCCGAGGTCGCCGCCGATGTCCCGCGCGCGGCCCAGCGCCTGAAGGCGGCGAACCTGCCCCTCGCCGCGATGCACGTGAGCATCGGGTGCCCGGACCCGGACGAGGCCCGCCGGCAGCTCCGCGCCGTCTGCCGGCTCGCCCGCGTGTCCACCGTGCCGCTCGTGACGGTGCCCGCCGCCGCGGCCGGGAGCGACCTCGACGCCGAGGTGCGCCGGCTCACCGCGTGGGTGAAGGTCGCGGAAACGGAGGGGGTCATCCTCACCGTCGAGACGCACGGCGGGACGGTCACCGCGGACCCGTTCGGCGCGGCCGAACTGTGCCGCCGCGTGCCCGGCCTCGCGCTCACGCTCGATCCGAGCCACTACCACGTCGGCCCGCACGGGCCGGTCGATTACGACAACCTGTACCAGTACGTGCGGCACGTGCGCCTGCGGGACACCGGCCGCACGCCGGACCAGTTCCAGGTGCGGATCGGCCAGGGCGAACTGGAGTACGGGAGGTTCGTCTCGCTACTCGACCGCGCCCGCTACGATCGCGCCTTGACCGTCGATATCCGCGACGTGCCGGGCACCGCGTTCCCGGTCGAGCCGGAGGTGCGGAAGCTGAAGTACCTCCTCGAATCGCTGGTTTGAGACGCGGTCGGCCTCGGACCCAGGGCGTTGCCCTGGGCTGAGGAATCTCATCCCTTCAGGGCTTTGCCCATAAACGTCAGAATGGCAGGCGATTCAAAGGCTTTTCGGCCCTGTTTCGTCCGAAATCAGGGGT
>JAYUBA010001386.1:0-10151 GCA_043741075.1 Frigoriglobus sp. | reverse complement strand
TTTGGCAGTCACGCGGCGCGGGACGCGTCCGCGAAGGTGGTGAACAGCCGCGCCATGCCGGGTTGCGTCTCGGTCAGTTCCTCCGGGTGCCACTGCACCGCGACGAGGTACCGACCGTCGGTCCCCTCGACGCCCTCGATGATGCCGTCCGGCGCGTAGGCGGTGGCCGCGAGGTTCGGGGCGAGTTCCTTGATCGCCTGGTGGTGCATGCTGTTCACCGGCACGCGCGCGTCGCCGAGGATGCGGCCGAGCCGCGAGCCGGCCTTCACGGTCACGTCGTGCGCCAGGTACTTCCGGCTCGGCTGGTCGGGCGTGGGGAAGAAGTCGTGCTTCAGCGCGGCGGGCACCTGCGCGGACACGTCCTGATAGAGCGTGCCGCCGCAGGCGACGTTGAGAATCTGAATCCCGCGGCACACCGCGAGCACCGGCAGGTCGCGGGCGAGCGCGTGCCGGAGGAGCGCGATCTCGACCGCGTCGCGGTCCGGGTCGGTGGTGCCGCACAGCGGCGTCTTCGGCTCGCCGTACCGGCTCGGGTCCACGTCCACGCCGCCGGTGATGAACACGCCGTCGAGCCGGTCGAAGATCTCCTGGAGCGTGCCGGGGTCGTGCGGGATCAGCGGAATGACCCACGGCACCGCGCCGACCTTGCGCAGCTCTTCGATGTAGCTCCGGCCCATCAGCCAACACGGTTGCCGCTCGCCCGGCACGCCGGGTAGCGTCTGCGTGGCAATCCCGATGACGGGTCGGCGGGACATCGCGAAGCTCTCCGACGTTCAACGGGCGCGGGGGTTTGCGCGAGAGGAGAGGAATACGTACATGATAGCAGGCGGGAAGCGTGGGCGTCCAGCAGCGAGGCGACGCGGCGGCCCCGCGCGGCGGAACCTGGGCAATTCGTCGCGGTCACGGCGGACCATGCGGGGGCACCGACTTGTACCGTTGCCGCGGCGGTGAGGGTCGCGCGGGCAAAAATCAACCTTCACACAGATTTCATCTCGGAACGGCTCAAGTGGGCCGATGTCACGCGTGCGACCTCGACCACAATCCGATTCAAGCGAGCCGCTCATGCGATCGTCTGCAACGCGCTTCAGCCTGCCCGGCGGAACCGCCGCGTTGATTTGTGCCCTCCTCGGCGCGGGAACCGCGACCGCCCAGCCTTTCCTGCTTGCCGCGCCGGGCCAGGTTCCGGTGACCGGTGTTCCGCAACCGTTGGCGCCGCCGGACGCGCCGGCCCCCGGCGGCGCACCCGCCGGCGCGGGTGCGGACCCGCTGACCGCACTCGAAACCATCGCCGGCGCGCCCGCACCGGCGAAGCCCCCGGAGGGCACGCCGCTCAACGACTACTGGCGGAGCGGGCTGCGGTTCGAGAGCGCGGACAAGGCGTTCTCCGTGTTCGTCGGCGGCCGGTTCCAGTTCGACGTGGTGGACTACATCGCCACCACCACCCTGCGGCGGAACGTCCCCGGCAACAACCCGCTCGAAGACGGCGTGTCGTTCCGCCGGTTCCGCTTCGACATGGGCGGCACCCTGTACAAGAACATCGAGTTCTACGCGCAGGTGGACTTCGTCAACGGGTTCGTCACGTCCGTCGCGGACAACCGGCAGTCCGACGTGCCGGCCCCGACCGACCTGTGGGTGCAGTACAAGGACCTGCCGTACGTGGGCAACATCCGCGTCGGCAACCAGAAGCCGCTGTACGGGTTCGAGCACCTGACGAGCAGCCGGTTCCTGAACTTCCTGGAGCGGTCGCTCGGGTTCGACGCGTTCGCCGAAGGGTTCAACAACGGGTTCGAGCCGGGCGTAACGGCGTTCGACACGTACGCGGACAAGCGGGGCACGTGGGGCGTCGGCCTGTTCAAGAACACCCGCAGCCCGTTCGGGTACAACGTCGGCCGCAACGAGGCGGAGGTGAACGGCCGCGTCACCTACCTGCCGATTTACGCGGACGGCGGGAAGTACCTCGTCCACGTCGGCGTCGGCGGGGCGGTCCGCGACCTCGACCAGGACCAGGCGCGGTTCCGCTCGCGGCTGGACGCCCGCAACAGCCCGAGCGCGTTCTCCCCGCTCGTGGCCGACACCGGGCTGTTCTTCGGCAGCCACCAGCAGTTGCTGATCCCGGAGCTGGTCGCGGTGGCCGGGCCGTGGTCGCTCCAGAGCGAGTACTACGCGAGCTGGGTCGGGCACGCCCGCGCCGTCGGTGCGAACAGCGCCCGGCTGGCCGACCAGGGGACGGTGTACTTCCAGTCGGTGTACGCCGAGGCGCACTACTTCCTGACCGGCGAGCACCGCGAGTACAACCGCGACGCCGGCACGTTCGGGCGGGTGACCCCGCGCAGCCCGGTCGCGTGGACCCGGTGCGGGTTCACCGGGCGCGGCGCGTGGCAGCTCACCGCCCGGTACAGCTACCTCGACCTGAACGACAAGCGCATCCGCGGCGGCGAGGTCCACGACATGACACTGGGCGTGAACTGGTTCCTGAACCCGAACATGAAGATGCAGGGGAACTACTTCCTGGCGTCGCGGAACGTGACCGGCACCGCCGGCGACGGCCTCATCCACGGCTTCGCGGTGCGCACCGCGATCGACTTCTAGCGGAAATCGTTCCTGCGTTGAAATCTCCCGTTCTTGGCGATCGGGCCTGGCCGTATCTTGCCAGTGGGCGCGAGTCGAGCGAACGAACCAGGGACATGCCTTGAGAACAACAGGATCGGAGTCTTTGTGGCCGCGCCGCTGGGTGACGGTACTGGGTCTGGTCGTGATGTACGTGGTCACGGCCCGCCTGGGGCTGCTCCTGGCCTTGCCCCCGGAGAAGAAGGCGACCGCGATCTGGGTGCCGTCGGGGATCGCCCTGGCCGCGGTCCTGCTGTACGGCCGTCGCCTGTGGCCCGGCATCTGGCTCGGGGCGTTCCTGGCGAACCTCTGGGATTACTCCGACCCCGCCAACGCGTTCTCGCTGGCCGCGCACGTCGCCGTGTCGTCCGGCATCGCCACGGGTTCCACCCTCCAGGCGCTGGCGGGAAGCGTTCTGCTCCGCCGCCTGGTCGGCCCCGGTAGTCCGTTCGAGCGCACGTCGAGTGCGTTCGCGTTCGCGGGCGTGGCGATGGTGATGTGCCTGGTCGCCGCCACATTCGGGGTCGCCAGTCTGTACCTGGGGGGCTTCGCGCCCGCGAAGGCCCTCGGCTTCATCTGGTGGACGTGGTGGCTCGGCGACATGACCGGCGTCTTGACGGCGGGTTCCTTGATCCTGGCCTGGAGTCGTCTGCCCACGTTCGCGTGGGAGCCGCGCCGACTGGCGGAGGCCGCCTTCTTACTGGTCCTGTTGGTACTGCTCGGGGTGGGCGTCTTCGGACTCGGGCCGTTCGATTTCCATGTCCCGGCCCCGTTGGCGTATCTGACCATCCCCGTTCTGGTGTGGGCGACGTTCCGCTTCGGCCTGCACGGGGCGACGGTGGCGCTGTTTCTCATCAGCGGGATCGCGGTCTGGGGCACGTCCGAGGGGGACGGTCCCTTTGCCCAGCCGACCGTGCAAGCCTCCTTGTTGCTCCTGCAAGTGTACATGGGCGTGATCGCCGTGACGGCCCTGGTGATGGCCGCGATGCTCGACGAGCGCAGCGGTGCCGAGGCGAAAGTGCATCTGTGGGAGCACATCGCCGCGCACGCCGGTTGGCCCGTGGTCATCGTCGATCCGCGGGACAGTACGCTGCACCTCGTGAATCGGGCGTTCGCCGACATGCACGGCTACACCGTGGACGAGTTGAACGGCAGTTCGCTGGCCGACTTGTGTGCGCCGGAGTCCCGCGCCGAGTTGCCCGCGCACCGCCGAGCGATTCACGAGAAGGGGAACCACGTTTACGAGAGTGTCCACATGCGGAAGGACGGCTCCCGCTTCCCCTGCCGGTGCCACGGGACGGCCTTCAAGGATGCGCACGGGCAGGTGCTGTTCCGCGCCGGCACGTTTCAAGACCTGACGAAGTTCAAGCAAGCTGAGGCGGTGCTGCGCGAGAGCGAGCAGCGGCTTCGTCAATTGGCCGATACGATCCCGCAGTTGGCGTGGATGGCGCGACCCGACGGCCACATCTTCTGGTACAACCGCCGCTGGCACGAGTACACCGGCACCACCGCCGAAGATATGGAGGGGTGGGGCTGGCAGTCCGTCCACGACCCGAAGGCACTCCCGAAAGTGCTGGAGCGCTGGAAGGGGTCCGTCGCCAGCGGCGAGCCGTTCGACATGGTGTTCCCCATTAAAGGGGCCGACGGCCTGTTCCGCCCCTTCCTCACACGGGTTAACCCGTTGCGGGACGAGGCGCACCGCATCCTCAATTGGTTCGGCACGAACACCGACATCAGCGAGCAGATGCGGGCCGAAGCCCAGTTGCACGAACTGAATGCTACTCTCGAACAGAGAGTGAACGAGCGGACGGCGGCCCTCCGCGTGAGCGAGGGCCGCTTTCGCGCCATTTTCGACTTGCAGCTCCAGTTCATCGGTTTGATGAGCCCGGACGGGGTTCTGCTGGAAGCCAATCGGACGGCATTGGCGGCCACGGGGGTCTCGGAAGAAGCGGTGCTCGGCAAGCCATTTTGGGAGACGGTGTGGTGGGCGCACGACTCGGTCCAACAGGATCGGCTTCGGGACGCCGTCACCCGCGCCGCTGCCGGTCACACTGTACGGTTCGAGGCGTCCCACCCCGGCCCGGACGGCTCTCTGATCTGGGTCGATTTCTGCCTGACGCCGTTCCGCGACGACGACGGCAACGTCACCCTCCTGATCCCGGAAGGGCACGACATCACCGAGCGGAAGCGGATCGAGGAAGTCTTGCGGGAACAAGAGGAACGCTTCCGCAGTGCGTTCGACTTCGCCGCGATCGGCATGGCTCTGGTCGCGCCGGACGGCAAATGGCTGCGGGTGAACCGCGGGATCTGCGACATCGTCGGGTACTCCGAGGCGGAGTTACTCGCGACCGATTTTCAATCCATCACGCATCCCGACGATCTCGCGGCCGACCTCGATCTCGTCCGGGCGGTTTTGGCCGATACGATCCGCACGTATCAAATGGAAAAGCGGTATTTCCACAAGCAGGGGCGGATCGTTCACGTCTTGCTGAGCGTCTCGCTGGTCCGAGACGGGGCCGGCCGACCCTTGTACTTCATCGCACAGATTCAGGACATCACGGTTCGCAAGCGGTCCGAAGAGCAAATGGCGACTTCGCTACGCGAGAAAGAAACTCTGCTCAAGGAGATCCACCACCGGGTGAAGAACAACCTCCAGATCGTCTCGACGCTCCTCGACTTGCAGTCCGACCACACGTCGGACCCACAGACGCTGGAAATGTTCCGGGAGAGCCGCGGCCGGGTCAAGTCGATGGCGCTAATCCACGAGCGCCTGTACCGCTCGCAGGACATGGCCCGCGTGGACTTCGCCGAGTACGTCCGGCAACTCGCCGACGACCTGTACCGCACCTACAAACTGTCCGACGACATCCGACTGGAACTCGACATCGACATTCCCCCGCTGCCCATCGATCTCGCGATCCCGTGCGGGCTGCTCCTGAACGAGTTGATGTCGAACTGTTTCAAGCACGCCTTCGCCGGCGCCACCGAGGGGTGCTTGCGGGTCGCCCTGCGCCGGGACGGGAGCGGGGCCAACGTCCTGATCGTCGCCGACACCGGGCCCGGGTTCCCCGCCGATACCGACTTCCGCAACACCGCGTCTTTTGGACTACAATTGGTGAACACGCTGGTCGAGCAACTCGACGGCGAGATCGAATTGACGGCCGAACGGGGTACGACGTTCACCGTGCGCTTCCCCAAGGCCAAGACATGATCGCCGGACAGGAACCCGCCATGACCACGACTAGCATCCTCGTCGTCGAGGACGAGAGGATCATCGCCAAGGGCATCGAGAAGCGGTTGAAGGTGCTGGGCTACGCGGTGGCGGGGTCGGCCGCGACCGGCGAGGAGGCCGTCCGGAAGGCGGCCGAACTGCGCCCGGACATGGTCCTGATGGACATCAGCCTGGGCGACGGCATCGACGGCGTCGAGGCGGCCGGCCGGATCCGCCGGCGGGCCGATATTCCGGTCGTGTTCCTGACGGCGTTCTCGGACGACGCCACCCTTCACCGCGCCAAACTGACCGAGCCGTTCGGTTACATTTTGAAGCCCTACGAGGACAAAGACCTCCAGATCGCCATCGAGATGGGGCTGTACAAGCACAAGATGGACCGCCGCCTGCGGGAGAACGAGCAGTGGCTGGCGGCCACGCTCGGCAGCATCGGCGACGGGGTGATCGCCACCGACGAGCGGGGCCGGGTGCGGTTCATGAACGCGCTGGCCGAGTACCTGACCGGCTGGGCGCAGGCCGACGCGCTCGACCGGGACGTGCGCGAGGTGTTCCGGATCGTCGATGAGAAGGCGCGGACCCCCGTCCCGAACCCGGCCCTCGACGCGCTCGCGAGGGGGGAACCGGTCACCCTCGCCCCGGACACGATCCTGATCGACCGGGGCGGGGCGGAGCGGCCCATCGAAGACAGCGCGGCCCCGATCCGGGGCGTGAACGGGGCCGTGTCCGGGGCGGTGCTGGTGTTCCGGGACATCACCGAGCGCCGGCGCCTCGAGGACCACCTGCGGCAGGCCCAGAAGATGGAGGCCATCGGCCGGCTCGCGGGCGGCATCGCGCACGACTTCAACAACATCATGACCGTCATCATCGGGTTCAGCGAACTGCTGCTGACCCCCGGTCAGACGGACGACGAGCGCGACTACGCGGCGCGGACCATCTCCGACGCCGGGCAACGCGCCGCCGATTTGACCCAGCAGATCATGGCGTTCAGCCGCAAGCAGATGCTCGTCCCGTGCGTGCTGAACCTGAACACCGTCGTGCGGGACATGGGGGCGATGGTGAAGCGGTTGATCGGGTCGAACATCGCGTTCGCCGCCGACCCGGCCCCCGACCTGGGCGACGTGAAGGCCGACCCCACGCAGGTCGGGCAGGTGATCCTGAACCTGGCGGCGAACGCCCGCGACGCCATGCCGAAGGGCGGGCGCCTGGTGATCGCCACGGCGAACGCCGAGTTGGACGAAGCGACCGCCGAGCGGCACCCCGACGTGAAGCCGGGGCGGTACGCCCTGCTGTCGGTCGCCGACACGGGCTGCGGCATTCCCGGCGCCGTGCTGGGGCACATCTTCGAGCCGTTCTTCACCACGAAGGGGGTCGGCCAGGGCACCGGCCTGGGTTTGGCCACCGTGTACGGGATCGTCAAGCAGAGCGGGGGGCACATCGAGGTGACGAGCGAAGTGGGGACCGGGACGACGTTCCGGGTGTACCTACCGCTGGTCCAGGAGCGGCGGCCCCAACCGGTCGGCGGGGAACCCCGACCGGCGGCGAAGGGCCACGAAACCGTCCTGCTCGTCGAGGACGAGGAGACGGTGCGGAGAATGACGAAGCTGGTCCTCGAACGTGAGGGGTACACGGTTCTGGAAGCGGCGGACGGCCTGGCGGCGGTGTCCGTCGCCGAGAACCACCCCGGACCGATTCACCTGCTGATGACCGATCTGATGATGCCGCACCTGTCCGGGCGCGGGGTCGCGGACCGCCTGCTCGGTGCCGGGCGCGTGTCGCGTGTGCTGTTCATGTCCGGGTACACCGAGGACGAGGTGATGCGTCAGGGGGTCGAGTCGGCCGCCGCCGACTTCCTGCACAAGCCGTTCAACCTCGCCGCCATGACGCAGAAGGTGCGGGAGATTCTGGACCGCGCGTGACCGGGGCGGTGCGATCCGGGGCGGTTTGGGGTGCCCGAGGTTCGTCCCCCGCTCTCCGCGGCCGTCCGGATAATGCCCTGGAAGGGACGGGATGGCGCGAGTATAAATCGGGGTGTCGCGCGTGAGGGGTGTGGGACCGGCCGACCGGCGGGGATGTCCGAGCGCGGAGGTGTTGACGGATCAGACGGAATACCCGGTAGTGTAACGGTAGCACAAGAGATTTTGGCTCTCTTCGTAAAGGTTCGAATCCTTTCCGGGTAACTCGATGCCGATTGACGCGGGCCGGTGCAAAATAGCACCGGCCCCTGTCATTTCCAGGGGTTGCGAGTTCGCACGTCCGCCAGCCCCAACAGCCTGAATGTTGCCAGACGATGCCGATTGATGCCCCCGAATGCCCCCGAATGCCCCCTGTCACTGCACCCGGCGCTGCGCTTTTCGTTACACTTCTCGCCCCCTCGGTCCCGGTCAGGCGAAGGGGAATTTCTGCCGCGTTCGCGGTCGGCCCGGCTGTCGGCACCAGGTTCGGCAGTTTGTCCACGGCCCCGGCCAGGTCGTACAGCCGGCGGTGCGAGTAGCGGGCGGTGAGAAGCGGTGTCGAGTGCCCGGCGAGTTCCTGCGCGGTTCGTAGATCGACGCCGTTCCGCCCCAACATGGTCAAGTAGGTGTGACGGAGCGCGTGGAAGTCGGCGTATTCCGGGCCGTCCGGGCCATCGACGGCATAGGGATACCGACGGCTTCGAGGTCGCGGCGGAGCATTTCCGCGCCCATGCAACCGCTCGCCCACGTCCCGCCCCACACGAGCGCGTTCGCGGGCTTCCCCGTCAGGTAGTCGCGGAGGGCGGCGGCCACGTCGCCGGGAAGGGGTTGCACCTTCGTCTTCCGCGACTTGTTGAAGCGGGCGGCGAGCGTCACGACGGGCGAAGCCGCGTCGAGGTCGAAGTCGGTCGGCGTCAGGTTCGCCAGGGCGTTCGACCGGAAGCCGGTTCCGGCGGCGGTCAGATACAGCATGAACCGATCCGCGCCCGCAAGCCCCCGGAACGTGCGTTCGCTCGCCCGCGTGCCGGTCAGGAGCGCCCGGAGTTCATCGGCCGTCAGTTCCCGCCGCGCCCGGCGCACGTCCGCAGCGGTGTTCACGAGCGGGAGGGATTCGAGCGGATCGATTCCGATCCGCTTCAGCCGCACGAGCCCGCGGGTGAACCCGCGCACGGCGCGAACGTAGTGGTTCGCGGTGTTCGGCCCCGCCCCTTTCGTCGCTCGTTCCGCGACCGCCTGAACCGTGGCACGCGTCAACCGGCGGGCCGGGCCGTTGCCCACGGTCGGTAAGCGGTGCCGGGCCACGAACCGGCGAACCGCGTCCACACCGATGCCAAGTAGCTCCGCCACGTCCGACGATGCGAAGGCGTCTCCGGGCGGGATGTCCGCGATGCGTCCCGCCCGGCGCAAGTCGGCGAGCCACGCGGACACCCTGCCCGCGTCCAGGTCCGGCGCGAACGCGAACCCGCACCCGGACAGAATCGCGGACACCTTCGCCACGGTTGCCCGGTTGTGCGTCGGGCAGTTCCCCTTCGCGTCGATGTGGGCGGCGTAGTCCTTCAGATGCGCGGCGAGCGGACGGCGGGCGTGTTCCTCGGCGGGGTCGGTGAACCCGCTCCGCACCCGCGACACGTTGCGTTCGCGGTCGGCGGCGAGTTGTTCCGTCGCTTTGAGATCCGCGAAGCCCTTCACGCGGCGGACGGTGCCGTTCGTGTCGCGAAGATCGAAGTACCAACACTTCGCGGGCCGAAGATACTTCGCGCCGTCCTTCGTCAGCGGGTACAGAACCGGCTTGCCGCGTTCCTTCAACCGAACGTGTGGCTTGCCGGCCACGTCCACGAGTTCGGCGTCGGCGGGGAGCGGGAACGGGCGGGTCGGTTTGAACGGCTTCGGCATGATGGGCCTCGGTGAGAAGGCTTCACACCCGGCCGTCGCTTCTCACGACGACGAACCGGGCGGAAGCCGAAAGGCGAGTGAACTATACCCGACGGTCGCGCGGCGCGCCATGTCGGTAAGGGCGTCCTTCCGATTTCGATTCGGTGTGTGCGCCGCGCCGCGCACGAGCGGCGTCGGCGTACTGGTCCCATTCTGGGATGGGCGCACCCCGGTTAGCCGGTTGTGTGCAGAAAAGTGCGCCAAGCCGGGCGAACTGGCGAGGCGGAGCCGATGCCCGAGTCCGCCCTACTCGATCTTGCACGTTGGCATCACCTTGCGAAGTTCCCGAATCTCGGTGTTCGTCACCTTCGTAGCCCGAAGCTTGAGTGTGGTTACTGATCCGCAGGTAATTAACCCTGTCCAGTGTTGCTATTCGTGATAACCTGTTCGCCATGAGGAGCAAAGGGACCGCAGCCGAGTTGGAAGCCCGT
>JAYUBA010001385.1:0-3137 GCA_043741075.1 Frigoriglobus sp. | reverse complement strand
CAAGGAGGTGCTCGGCGCGAAACACCCCGACTACGCCACCAGCCTGAACAACCTGGCGTTCCTGTACCAGTCGCAGGGTTTGTACGCGAAGGCCGAGCCGCTGTACCAGGACGCGATTCGGATCATCGAGGATCACCTGGAGCAGACCGCCGCCATCCAGTCCGAATCGGGCCAGTTGACCCACGCGGCGAAATCCCGCGACTACCTCGACAACCTCCTTCACCTTCGCGGCACAGGCGCCGCAGACGTGTACGCGGTCGCATTTCGCTGGCGCGGGGCGGTCACCGCCCGGCAGACATTCGCGCGGGCCGCCCGCGGCACCGACCCCGCTTCCCTCAAGACCCTCGCCGATCTTCGCGACGTGTCCCGGAGGCTCAGCAACCTCGTCAACAACCCGCCCAAACCGGGACCGGGCGTCGATGTCCCCGCACTCCAGAAAGAACTCGAGGAGAACCACGGAGCGCTGGAAACGAAACTCGCCGCCCAGTCGAAGGACTTCGCCAAGTACCGGGCCTCGCGCGCCCTCACCGTGGCCGACATCCAGAAGTTGCTCCCGGCCGATGCTGTGCTCGTGGACTTCCTGGTGTACGGCGACCAGATCGCCGCCTTCGTCATCACACCGAAGTCGATCGTCCGGGTCGATCTGGCGACGAGCGCCCGCGACCTCGCCGAGCTGGTGGAGGATTTCCGCATCCCGCTCAGCCTGAAGCGGACGCGCCCGGTTCAGGGGGCGGGCGACACGAGCGCCCTGCGTGAGGCGGTCTGGGAGCCGCTCGTTCCGCACCTGAAAGGCGTGAATCTGGTGCTCATCTGCCCGGACGGCCCGCTGTGCCGGGTGCCGTTCGCGGCGCTGCGGGGTGCCGACCCGAAGAAGTACCTGATCGAGGAAGTGGGGATCGCCATCATCCCCGTCCCGCGCCTGTTGCCCGAGTTGCTCGCCGATCGCCCGGTCGGAGCGCCGAGCCTCCTGGTCGTGGGCGATGTCGATTTCGGCGGCGATCCCGGGGCCGGGAAACTGCCGGATGAGCCGACGGTCGTCGGCCCGACGCGCGCGGGCGGCCCCCTGGCGTGGAAGTCTCTGCCCGCGACCGCGGGCGAGATCCGGACGATCGGGGACCTGTTCCGCACGAGCGCGGCCGGCGCGGTGGTCACGTCACTCAGTAAGGGGAACGCGACCGAGGCGGCGATCCGCCGTGCGGCCGGGAAGCACCGCTACCTGCACTTCGCGACCCACGGGTTCTTCGACGCGCCACAACCGGGCGCGAAGCCGGACCCGAAGACGGCCGGGCTGATCGGAAGACGCGTTCGACCCACCGGCCCGAGCCCGGGGCTGTTGTGCGGTCTGGTGTGTGCCGGGGCGAACGAGCCGACGCCCGACGACGACGGGGTGCTGACGGCCCTGGAGATCGCCGATCTGGATCTGGGCGGGGTCGAGTTTGCGGTGTTGTCGGCGTGCGAGACGGGGCTGGGCGAGGTGGCCGGCGGGGACGGGGTGCTGGGCCTCCAGCGGGCGTTCCAGTTGGCCGGGGCGCGCACGACGGTGACGAGCCTGTGGCAGGTGCCGGACCGGGCGACGGGCGCGCTGATGGCGCGGTTCTACGAGAACCGGTTGACGAAGGGGATGCCGGCTCTGCAGGCGCTGCGGGAGGCCCAGTTGTGGGTACTGAACGAGGGGGTGAGCGCGGGGGTTCTGACCGCGGAGCCGAAGAACGGCCGCCGCACGCCGCCGCTGTTCTGGGCCGCGTTCGTCCTCGCCGGCGACTGGCGGTGATAAAACACCCGCGGTCCGGTCACCGCGGGTCGCCCAGGAGGACGACCGGCGCCCAGTGGAACGGGTGGCGGGTGGCCTTGTCCTTCAGCCGCGCGAGTTGCGCCTGCCGCAGCGCGTCGGCCTTCGACGCCCCGCCGAGGAGTTTGGTGTAGAACACGCCCATCAGCTTGGTTGTACTCTCGTCGGACACGATCCACTGGCTGACCACCAAACTCGGCACCCCGGCCGCGAACCACGCCCAGCTCATCCCGTACACACCCTCGCCGCCGAACGTCGCCCCCAGCCCGGTCGCACACGCGCTGAGAACCACCATCTCGGCGCCGAGGTCGGCGTCGAGTTCGAGCAGGTCCGCGGCCGTCAGTAACCCCTCGTCCGTGGCGTCGCTCTGGGAGAGGACCAGGGCGGAGTAAACCGGGGCCTTGGCGTTCAACCGGCCGTGGGTGGCGAAGTGGATGAACCGGCAGTCGGCCCACGCGGCGGCGACGCGGGCCTGCGTCGCGTCGCCGCCGAGGAGTAGTTTGGAGTTCCCCGCGAACAGGTCGGCCACCGCTTTGGCCTCCGGTTCGGCGGCGGGCAACCAGGCCTCGCGCCCCCCGAACTCCCCGACGCCGACGACCAGCGCCGTCGTCCCGTCCGGTTTGGCCCGTGCCCGGATCCGGTCGCCGCGGTCGCACATCTTCGTCAGGGCGGTTATGGACGGGGCGTAGCTGATCGCGAACTTTTCGATCAGGTACTTCTTGTCCTCGCCCCGGAGGGCGTGAACGGGCAGGCCGTCAAGCCCCTTGTCGGAGACCACCACGAGCTGGTCGGCGCCGGCCAGTTCGGCCTCGGCCGGGGCGACGAGCAACCGGTAGAGGGAGTCGCCGACCCGGGGCACCGGCGCGCGCGTTCTGGCACGCCGCACGGAACGTCTCGACCTCCGCCGCCAGATCTTTCAGTGCGGCCCGGACCCTGTGAACGCGGACCCGGACGGCAGGGCCGTCCCCCTTGGAGAGGACGAACAGCAGGGTTTCGGACGGGAGGATCTGGTAGGAGAGGACGACCAGCTTCGGGTGCCGGGCGAACAGGTCGCGGGCGAGGTCGGGGAGGGGCGCGGGGGCGAATTCGGCCCGCCGCGCCTGGAGGTCGGGCCGGCGGGTGAGCAGCCCGGTGCGGAACGCGTCGTAGGCCAGTTGCGCCTTGAACAGGTCGGTGGCCGGTTTCTCCTGGCGGGGCGTGTTCACCCGCCGGGTCTGGGGGGTCTCCAGTTCGACGGACAGGGCCGCGATTGGTAATTATCCGCGAGATGGGAAGCGCACTTATCACCGAAAACAGAAACACCGAGTGCGTGTCAGATCGTGTTACTTACCCTTCTTGGGGTCTTTGT
>JAYUBA010001384.1:0-3137 GCA_043741075.1 Frigoriglobus sp. | reverse complement strand
CCGCACCACAAAAATAGGCAACCTCACTTCACGCGGCGGATGCGGTGGCTGTTCGTGTCGCCGATGTACAGCGCGCCGTCCGGCCCCACCGCGACGCCGTGCGGGCGACCCAGCGTCGCGGCGGTCGCGGGTCCGCCGTCGCCGAGGCCGGGCGTCTTCGACTTCCCCTTGCCCGCGACCGTGGTCACGATCCCCGTCTTCGCGTCGATGCGGCGGATCGCTTCGTTCTCCGTGTCCACGACGAACACGTTCCCGTCCTTGTCGATGTCGATCTCCTTCGGGCCGTCGAAGGTCGCGTCGAGCGCCTTCTCGCCGTCGCCGGTGTAACCCTTCTTGCCCGTTCCTGCGAACCGCTTGATCGTGCGCTGCGCGGAGTCGATGACGCGGACGCTGTGTCCGTTTCGCTCCACGATATAGAGCCGACCGTCCGGCCCGATCGCGACCGCACGCGGGCCGAACAGCGCCGCGTCCGTCACCGGGCCGCCGTCGCCGGTGGAGGCACCCTTCCCGTTCCCCGCGAGCGTGTCGATCTTTCCGCTCTTCAGATCGACGACGCGAACGCGGTGCCCGGCCACGTCCGCGATGTACAGCTTGCCCTTACCGTCCAGGCAGATGCCGTTCGGTTCGACGAGAAGCGCCTTGTCGGCCGGACCGCCGTCGCCGCCGAACCCGGACTTCCCGCCCGTGCCCGCGACCGTGGTAACGAACGCGGTCTTGGCGTCCACCTTGCGCACGCAAAAGTTGAATCGGTCAACAATGTAGAGGTTGCCGTCGGCGTCGGGTTCGATGCCGTAGGGTTCGTTCAGGCTGGCGTCGGTGGCTATTCCCCCGTCGCCGGCGAACGCTTTCTTGCCGTTCCCCGCGACGGTGGAGATGACGCCGGTCTTCGCGTCCACCTTGCGGACGCGGTGGTTGTTGGTGTCGGAGAAGTAGAGGTTGCCGGCCCGGTCGAACGCGACATCGAACGGTTGATCGAGTTTTGCGTTCTCGGCCGGACCGCCGTCGCCGGCGAAGCCCTTCTCGCCGGTGCCGACGGGCGAGGTGATGGTCGGAGCGGGGTCGGCGGCGAGCGAGCCGAGGAGAACGAGAAGCAGCATGGCGCTCCTTGTAGGACAGGCTTCCAGACTGTCGAAATTTGGACAGGCTGGAAGCCTGTCCTACGTTACTCGAACCGGATCACCAGATCGCCGCCATCGACCTGAACACCGGGGCGGACCAGCACCTCGGCCACCTTCCCCGCGCGGTCGGCGTAGAGGGTGGTTTCCATCTTCATGGCTTCGAGCGTGAGGAGCTTCTGCCCAGAAGCGATCTCATCGCCCACGGCGACCGCGACCGCGACCACCGCGCCCGGCATCGGGGCGGCTACGTGCTTCGCGTTGCCCGGTTCGGCCTTCGCCCGCGCCTTCACCGCACTTGCGCTCAGCGACTTGTCCGCGACCGCGACCTCGCGGGGCTGGCCGTTCAGCTCGAAGTACACCGTGCGGCGGCCGTCCGGTTGCGCCTCGCCGATGGTCAGGAACTTGATGATGAGCGTCTTGCCCGTCTCGATCTCGATGCTCACTTCGTCGCCCTTCGCCATGCCGAAGAAGTACGCCGGCGTGGGCAGCACGCTCAGGTCTGAATACTTCGCCTGGTACTCCGCGTAGTCGGCGAACACCTTCGGGTAGAGCAGGTACGAGATCACGTCCGTTTCGTTCGGCGGGCGGCGGAGCTTCCCTTCCAACTCTTTCCGCGCCTGGGCGAAGTCGGCCGGCGGCAGCATCGCGCCGGGGCGTTCGGTGAACGGCTTCCGGCCGCGGAGGATGCGGGCCTGGAGCGCCGGCGGGAAGCCGCCCGGCGGCTGGCCGAGTTTCCCCTCGAAGAACTCCACCACCGACTCCGGGAACGCGACCTCCCGCTTCGGGTCCAGCACCATTTCCGGCGTCAGATTGTTCGCGAGCATGTACAGAGTCATGTCGCCGACGACCTTGGAAGTCGGCGTCACCTTCACGATGTCGCCGAACATTTGGTTCACCGCGGCGTACATGCGGCCGACCTCGTTCCACCGGTCGCCGACGCCGAGCGCGTGCGCCTGCTGGTACAGGTTCGCGTACTGCCCGCCGGGCATCTCGTGCAGGTAGACTTCGGCGGAACTGGCGAGCTGGCCCGTCTCGAACGGGGCGTACAGCTTCCGCACGCCGTCCCAGTAGTTCGCGGTTTCCTGGAGCGCGTCGAAGTTCAATCCGGTGTCGCGGGGCGTGAACCGCGCCATCTCCGCGAGCGCGTTCAGGCTCGGCTGCGAGGTCACCCCGGCCATCGGGGCGAACGCGCAGTCCACGACGCTCACGCCCTCCTCCGCGGCCATCATGTACGACGCGAGTTGCCCGCCGGCGCTGTCGTGCGTGTGGAAGTGGACGGGCACGCCGACCGCTTCGCGGAGCGCCTTTACCAGCCGCTTCGCCGCGTAGGGCTTGAGCAACCCGGCCATGTCTTTGATCGCGAGGAAGTGCGTGCCGAGCTTCTCCAGTTCCTTCGCAAGATTCACGAAGTAGTTGAGCGTGTACTTGTCGCGTTTCGGGTCGAGGATGTCACCAGTGTAGCAGATCGCCGCTTCGCAAATGGCGTCCGTCTTGAGGACGGCATCGACGCCGAGTTTGATGTTCGGCAGCCAGTTGTTCGCGTCGAAGATGCGGAAGATGTCCATGCCGGCTTCGGCGGACAGCCGGATGAACTCGTACACCACGTTGTCGGGGTAGTTCGTGTACCCGACCGCACTGGCGGCCCGCACGAGCATCTGGAACAGGATGTTCGGGACGCGGGCGCGGAGCTTCGCGAGCCGGTCCCACGGCGACTCTTTCAGGAACCGCATCGCGGTGTCGAACGTGGCCCCGCCCCACATTTCCAGCGAAAACAGGTCGGCGTGGTTGCGGGCGTACCGGTCCGCGATCGCGAGCATGTCGAACGTGCGCATCCGGGTCGCGAACAGCGACTGGTGCGCGTCCCGCATGGTCGTGTCGGTGACGAGCAGGCGCGTTTGCTCGCGGGTCCACGCCGCGAACTTAACTGCACCGAGTTCCTTGAACTTGTCGCGCGTTCCTTTTGGTAGGGGCGAACCCGGAGCGTCAGCGACGGGGTGGGCGCGACCGGTCGCGCTGGCA
>JAYUBA010001383.1:0-3137 GCA_043741075.1 Frigoriglobus sp. | reverse complement strand
GCTTACGCCCCCCGCTCAGACACGCGAACCGGCGGCGCGGTTCAGTACGTGTTGTCGCACACCATGCAGTAGCGGGTGCCGGGGCGGCCGGCGTTCTTGCGCCCGCACGACGGGCACGCGTCCGGGTCTTTCGCGGTCGGCTTGACGGCCGGCGGTGACACCGGGCGCGGCGGCGCGGCTGGCCGCGGGGGCGGCGCGGCAGCGGGCGCAGGGCGCACGGGCGGCGGAAGCGGGTCCGAGATCGGCATGGGAAGCCCGTCGTCGTCGTCGAGGTCCAGCCCCCGCGGAGCCGGCGCGGGTTTCGCACGCGGAGCCGGCGGCCGAGCGGGTCGTGCGGCCGGTGCGGTCCCGCTGCCGGTGCGCACCACGACGGTCACGTTCCCGGCCGCGCGGGTGTCGCCGTCGGCCACGGCCGATTCCGACCGCGCCGGCACGTCGGTGCAGATCACCTGCCCGTCGCGGATGAAGTAGCGGAGGGCCACCTCCGGCGCGCCGCGCGCCCAGACCGTACACGCGCGGGAGTCGCCGCCCACCTTCACCGGCTCGGCACCGAGGTTCACCGTCACCACCTCGCGCGGCCCGTACCGCACCTCGAGCCACGCCCGGCGGAACGCCGCTTCCACCACCGCGACCATCAGCCCGATGAACAGCCCGAGCACCAGCCCGCCCGCGATCCGGCCGATGACCGACCCGGCGTCCTCGCCGAACAGCTTACTCGCGATGTAACCCGCCGCGAAGTAACCGAGAGCGCCGACCGCGCCGCCGATGGCACCGCCGACCAGCCCGAATACGAGCTTCAGGTTCGGGACGAACAGCGACAGCCCCGCGCCGGCGAGCGAACCGAGGATCGTCCACCCCATCACCCGGAACAGGACATCGATCACCTTCTTGTCCGTGTCCGCGAGGAGAAACAGCCCCTGCCCGGCCGCCCCGCCGACGAAGCCGACCACGAGGCCACCGCCCAACCCGGCCATCACGCCGCCGACCGACGGCAACGAACCGCGCAGGTAGTGGTGCTGCCCGCCCAGGAGCATGAGACACACGAGTGCCGTGATCGAACCGGTCCACACTGCACTGCGCAGAACCACCTTCCCCTCGCTGCCGGCTTCGGACTGCTCGCTCGATTGCAGGCTCTTCACCGTCTGCTTCGGCAGTTCCACGACCGCGGGCCGCGCGGCCAACTCCGGCTTCGCATCGGGCCGCTTCGACTCGGCCGCGGCCACGATGGCTTTCGTCATTTCGGGCAGCAGTTTGGTGGTGAACGCGCTACTGTCTTTCGCCACCTTATCCAGCTCGAACTCCTTCCCCTTGTCCGCGACGCCTTTGTCCGAGACGCTCCCGATCGCCCCCTGTTGGACCTCGCGGTAAATGGTTTGCATCTGGAGGTTGATCTCGCGCGTGAGTTCCGGATCCTCGCCCATGTTCGTCCGGCCGATGACGAGGTGGAGGAAGTCGATCTCGTTGTTGCGAAGGGAGTCGATCGTTTCCTTCTTCGACTGCCCCTGCTTGACGACGATCTTGGGGCGCGCGTCGGTGATGAGTACCAGGCTGCGGACCGCCGACTTGCGGTAGTCCTTCAGCCCGGCCGCTTCGGAGATGGCCTCGAAGCTGCTCTCCGGTTCATCGCCGCCGCCGTTGGCCCGCAACTTGGCGACCTCGTCGCGGAACGCCGCCGCGTCCGAAGTGAACACCTCCCCCTTGAACTTGAGCAACTGGCTCGGTTCGTCGTAGGTGAGGTCGCGGAAGGCGAGGCACGCGAACCGGGCGTCCACCTTCGCCTTGTACAGGTCGCTGGCGAAGGTGCCGATGCCGTCCTTCAGCCCGTTGATCTGTGCCTGCATACTGCCGGTGATGTCGAGGACGAACACGATGTCCGCCTGCGGCATCGGGGAGGCGAGCGTCACGAGCTTGAGCGGCGCGGCCGCGCCCACCGCCTTGCCGCCGGGCTTCGCCGACGCCACAACCTTCAGATCGGCGGGCGCTCCGGAGGCGGCGCTGAACGCCGCCCGCAGTTCGATCTCGGCTTCGGTCTTTCCCTTTGGAATGGTCACGTCGGCCGCGGTGACGCCCGGCGGCAGCCCCTCGACGCGCACCGTCACCGCGTCGTCGAACGCGTCGCGCGCGATCTGCACGAACAGCGTGTTCAGACCGCCCTGATAAATCTGAAGGTCTTTGGACGCGGTGATCGCGAGGCGCGGTTCCGGCGGCGGGGGCGCTTCGACCGCCTTGGGCGGCGGCGGGCGCAGCACGAACCACACGAGTTCGCCGAACGCGAGCGCGCCGAGCAGCCCGCCGACGGCCCCGTACAGCCCGAACAGAACCGGCTTGGGCAACCCGGACAGCATCTTCGGTGCGGGCATCGAACGGTCTCCAGAGGCGGCGGGGAGAGGCAATGAGCCGGCGTTCCTTCTTGTGGTGTGGGCCTCTGGCCTGCATACCGAAGCAGGCGGGACGCCCGCACCACAGCAGTCCGTTCGGTCAGCTCAAAACGTGTTGTCGCACACCATACAGTACCGGTTTCCGGCCTCGCCGGGAATCGTCCGCCCGCAACCGGGGCAGCCGTCGCGCGGCTTCGGCGCCGCGATGGCCGGCTTGAGCACCGGCGGCGCGACCGGGGCCGGCGCGGGCACGGGCACCGGTTCCGCGTCGAGGCTCAACGGCTCCGTCGGCGGCGTGGCGCGAAACCAGTTCTCGGCCAGCGGAACCATCAGTCCGAAGCCGAACCCGAACAGGCACCCGCCGCCCGACCGCGCGACGAACGGACCCGCGAGCGCGCCGCACGCGACACAGCCCGCCGCGCCCGCGGCCAACCCGACGACCAGCGCGACGCCGTAACAACTCGCGCCGAGACCGAGCGACGGCCGCCCGCCGGGGAGAACCGTCATCTGCCCCGCCAACAGCGCGAGGCACACGAACACGGCGACCACAACCGACCACGCGACCAAAACCACGGCGTGCCGGGCCTTCGGCTCCGACGGGCTTTCGGGCGGCACCGCGGGCGGCTTCTCGATCTTCGGCTCGTCCGGTTCCGCGCCGGGCGGCAGCGCCGGCGGCTTCACGGACCCGACCGGCGGCAGCGCCGGTTGCAGCGCCGCGGCCGACGGCTCCGGTTTGTTCTCCGGTCGCGCCGGCAGCGC
>JAYUBA010001382.1:0-3142 GCA_043741075.1 Frigoriglobus sp. | reverse complement strand
GCACGCGAAGCGCCAGCGGATGCAGGCGGGACGCCCGCACCACAAGAAGGCGGATGCAGGCGGGACGCCCGCACCACAAGAAGGCGAGAACGTTCCGGGGCGGTCACGGGGTCAGGGCGAAGTCGAACGGCGGGTTGTCGCCCTCCTTCACCTCGACGCCGAGTTTGCTGGTCGCGGTCTTGTGGTAGCGCTCCGGGACGGTCACGGTGAGCTTCGGGCGGGTGGATTTCGCCTTGTCCGCGAGCGGCAACTCCTCGCCCGGTTCCATCACCCCGCCGGGCAGGACGGCCACCTTGTAACTCCCCGCCGGCAGCCCGGCGCCCTGGTAGGTCTTCACCTCGTAGTGGCCGGTCGCGTCGAGCGGGGCGTTCAACCCGACGCCCGCTTCGGCGTTCTCGAAGAACACGGTCGCCCCGGCGACGGGCTTGTCGCCGAGCGTCACCCGGCCTTTGACGGTGCCGCGCGCCGGCCCCTTGCTCCCGCACCCGGCGGCGAGCGCGAGGCACGCGAGCAGGGCACCGGCGGACGCGAAGCGGGAACGCGGCATGGCGCACCGGGGAGGGTGGAACGGGCGGTCCGGCGCGCGGTCAGAAGTTGCCGAGCACGTTGCCGTCGTTGCGGTTCGCCAGGTTGTAGAGCGTCTGGAGGGTGATCGACTCGGCGACGAACCGCACGGACCCGTCGGCCAGGACGACGTTGATGCCGCCGCTGTGGGCCGACTGGAGGGGCCGGTTCTGCCCGTAGTAGGTGTCGCCCACGCCCTTGTTCTCCCACGCCTTGTTGTTGATCGCGTAGCGGACGCTGGTGACGTTCCAGTTGCGGTTCTCGCTCGGCCCGCCCGGCCCCATCGAGAAGCTGTGACCGAAGTCGCTGCGGCAGTCGCGCGCGGTGTTCGTCGCGTCCCGGCAGAAGTCGCTCTGCTCGCCGACCATCATCGTGTTCGAGGTGCCGTCGGTGATCCCGGTGAGCTTGTGCGCCTCGTGCGACACCAGCACCCCGCCGCGGGTGACGATCCCGATGCCGAAGTGCGCGTAGGTTTCGCCGTCGCGGTTGACCGCGGTGGAGCTATCGACCGCGCCGGCGATGCCGGTGTAGGTGGGGGACTGGACGCCGGCGCTGCTGCCCGCGATCGACCCGACGAGGGCGAACGGCGGGAGCGACGACGACGGGCAGTACAGCATCGGCAGCCCCTTGCCGGCCAGGAGCGTGCCGTTGTACTGGTTGGTGTTGACGTACACGAGGCCCGTGTGCGGGCCGTTGATGGTGCCGTTGATGTCGAACTTGTCGTAGATGTTCCCCTGCTCGATGTACGGCAGGGTCAGGATCCACCACGAGTGCCCGTACCCGCTGGCCCGGGGCTGCGTGCCGCCCTGCGGCAGCGTGCCGACGGTGTCGTGGTAGTTGTGCAGCGCCAGCCCGATCTGCTTGAGGTTGTTGGCGCACTTCATGCGGGCCGCGGCCTCGCGCACTTTCTGCACCGCGGGTAAGAGCAGCCCGATCAGGATCGCGATGATGGCGATGACGACCAGCAGTTCGATGAGGGTGAAGCCCTTCGGCTTCCCGACGCGCGCAGGCATGGAGCGCCCCCGAACGGCAGAGATAACGACCCTTTAACTATCGCCGCGCGGGGGCCGCGTGTCAACGGGGTCCGCCGCGTTGACTTATCGGCCCGGAAGGGGTAACGTGGGAAAGTACTCAGGAGACGCCCACATGGTAAGCGGCAACGGAACACCACCACCCGAACCGATTCGCATCGGGTTGGGCGAAGCACTCGGCGCGAACGCGGGCATCGCCGCGCAGTGCTTCACCGTGTACATCCCGAACAAGGACAAGGCCGGGAAAGAACTCGGGAACCAGCGACTGTGGGTGTTGGAGGTGATCGACCTGATGACTCGGCTGAACGGCGGAGCGACCGCGATGCCGGTCGAAGGCGCGTGGCGCAACGAGCAAGGAACGACGATCTGGGAGTACCCCGTCGTGGTGTACTCCTACCTCAAGCCCGAGGTGTTCTTCGCGAACCTGCCGGCGATCCGCGAGTTTCTGCACCGCATGGGCCGGGAAACGAATCAGGGCGAAGTCGCGTTCGAGTTCGAGGCCGAGTTCTTCTTGATCGACCAGTTCGATCCACCCGCGCAAGGAGCCTCCGCGTGAACCAGAAATACATCATCGTTCACCCGCCGGTGCAGAAGTTCATCAACACCAGTCCGACGCGTCCCAAACTCGACCCGGCGGAGGTGGCGAAGGCGCTCGGCGCGAAGCCGACCGGCGTGAAGATCGAAGGCGCGCCGGGGCCGGTCTCGCTGTTCGGGTTGCGGCAGGAACTGTTCCGGCGGCTGCAATCGACCGGCGGGCGACCCGGCCTGCCGGACGCGGACAAGGTGGGCAAGGTGCCGCTGAGCGAGAAGCAGTGGGGGAGGCTGGAGGAGTTGGCTGCGGCGATCGCGGAACCGGGGTTCTCGCCGTCGGCCGGGCAGGTGGCGAACGTGCTGCTGTCGTGGGCGCTGGACCAACTCGGCCCCGACGCCGTGAAGAAGTTGGCGGAAGACGTGAAGGCGAGCGAGCCGCCCAACTGACATATCGCGGTCGCGCGGGATAGGATCATCTGTCGAAGCTGATAGTTCAGCAACAGGGAAGCTTCGCGTGATAATCTTCGGCGATCGGCAGTTCATCCAAGCCCCGTTCGACAGCGAGGCAGAATTGGAGCGGGTCGTTGTCCGAAATGCTGAGTTTCTCTTTGGTCCGAGCTCGCTCTATTTGCCGAAGACACTTATCCAAACCCACGATGGCTTCGGCACTGTGCCGGACGGCTTTGCCATCGACATCTCTTCCAGGAAGTGGTTCATAGTTGAAGCCGAGCTTCTCAAGCACAGCGTCTGGAGCCACATCGCCCCTCAGATCGCGAAACAAATCATCGCCGCGTCCACCCCAGCAACCAAGCGTCTCTTGGTCAATATGGCCGTTGACCATGTCAAGCAGGGCGGGCGCACTATGAAAACGTCTAGAAAACAAGGATTTCCGAAGTTCGAGCCTCGTGAAAATGACCGTTTTTCGAGACTTCTCGCTGGACGCGACAACTTCAGACGGCCTGTTTACCGGGTGATAGTGCGTGCGGCTTCCGAGATCGTGCGTCAGCGCCTTGTTC
>JAYUBA010001381.1:0-3145 GCA_043741075.1 Frigoriglobus sp. | reverse complement strand
CGTCGTGGCCGACGAGATCACGACCGACTGCGCGGCGCTGGTCCCCTCGTTGCCCGCGAGGTCCGTCACCCGCGCCCGCAGCCACCAGGTGCCGGCGGACAGGGCGGTCCCGGTGAGGGACGCCTGCCCGTTGGCCAGCGTCCCGGTCGCGTAGCCCGTCGTCCACGGCCCGCTACTGCTCGTCGCCTTGTCCACCGTCACGGTAGCGCCCGACGGCAGGCCGATCGCGTCCCGGGCCGTCACGGACAGCTGCGGGGCCAGGCTGTTCGTCGCCGCCGCCACGCCCAGCGTCACCGTCGGTGCCGTGCGGTCCACGGAGACCAGGAAGTCGTTGGAGTAGTCGCCCTTGGCGCCCAGCCCGTCCACCGCGCGGGCGACGAAGTCGTACGTCCCCGCTGGGAGCGTCGTGCCCGTGTAGTCGTACGTCCAGGTGCCGTTGACACCCGACACCACGCTGCCCAGCACGCCGATGTCCGTGCGTTCCAGCGTCACCGTCGTGTTCGGCGTGGCCGTCCCGCCGACCTTGATCGTCTGCGAGCCGGTGACGTAGCCGCCGTTGGTCCCCGCCGTTCCCGGAGTCGTGGAGGTGATGACCGGCGCGGCGGGCTTGACCATCACCCGCGCCACGAACGCATCGTAGCCGCCGGCGTTGCTGCCCTGGTAGGCGTTGAACACGGGCAGGTTCGTGGAGTTGGTGTCGCCGACCACGTAGGCGTTGGACAGCGGGTCGAGAGCCACGGCGCGGCCCTCGTCGGTGCCCGAGCCGCCCAGGTAGCTGGAGTAGCTCAGCGTGCCCGTCGGGGTCAGCCGGGTCAGGAAGGCGTCGGTGCCGCCCCCGGACGACCCCTGGAACGCCCCCAGCGTGGGGAAGTTGCTCGACGTCGTGGTGCCGGCCACGAACACCGTCCCGGCCACGTCCAGGGCGATCCCGTTGCCCGAGTCGGTGCCGTTCCCACCCAGGTAGGTGGACATCGCCAGTGCCGACCCGGCGGCGTTCAGGGCGCTGACGAAGGCGTTGGCCGTGGCCCCGCCCGCCAGCGCGGTCTGGTACGCCCCCGCCACGGTCGGGAAGTTGGTGCTGCCGGTCTGCCCGGTGACGTAGGCCAGGCCGTTCCGGCCCACCGCGATGGCGTTGGCGACGTCGTTGGTGTTGCCGCCGAGGTAGGTGGAATAGACCACGGTCGTCCCCGTCGTGTTCAACTCGGTGACGAAGGCCGAACTGGTGGCGTTGGGGGCCGTGGTCTTGTACGCCCCGACGGTCGTCGGGAAGTCGGCCGACGCCGTCGAGCCGGTCACATAGGCGTTGCCCGCGCTGTTGATGGCGATGCCGTTGGCCTGGTCGGCCCCGGTGCCGCCGAGGTAACTCGAATACACGAGAGCGCTGCCGGTGGTGTTCAACTCGGCGACGTAGGCATCGCGTCCGCCGCCGGAGGTCGTCTGGTAGGCCCCCACCGTCGTCGGGAAGCTGGTCGATTCGGTGTAGCCGGTCACGAAGGCGTTGCCGTTGGCGCTGACCGCGATCCCGGTGCCCATCTGCGCCGTGGACATGGTGCCGCCGCCCGAGAGGAAGGTCGAGTACAGGAGGGCGTCGCCGGTGGCGTTCAACTTCGTCACGAAGGGGTTGTTGGCGACATACCCGGCGATCCCCGCCGTGGTCTGGAAGGCCCCCGCGGTCGTCGGGAAATCGGTCGCCCCCACCCCGGTGACGTAGGCGTTGCCGGCCAGATCGACGGCGATGGCCGAGCCGGTGTCGGTGTTGGTGCCGCCCAGGTAGGTCGAGTAGACGATGCCGCTGCCTGCGGCGTTGAGCTTGGTGACGAAGACATCGGGGAGCGACCCCGGATTGGTCTGGTAGCCGTTCTTGGTCGGGAAGTTGATGCTACCCGTCTGACCGGTGATGTAGCTGTTGCCCGCAGTGTCCACCGCGACGCCGTAGGCCTTGTCGTCTCCCGAGCCGCCGAGGTACGTCGTGAAGCTGATGGTGGGGTCGACGACCAGATCCCTGGTGTGGTCGTATGCCCCGGTGGCCCGGATGCCGACGCCTCCGTCGGCCCGCATCACATAACTGCCCGCGACGGTGTGCTTGGCACCGCCGGCGTCCGTCTGGAACAGGACCGGCGACTCCTCGACGACATCCCCGCCCGCGCTGCTGAGGACCATCCGCCCCCGGCCGTCGGCGTGCATCGCCGTCAAGCCGCTCCAGTCCATGCGGATGACGCCGGCGTCGGCACCGGGGTGGACGACGTAGTCGTACTCGAAAGTCCGGTCGGACACCGTCCGGCTATGCACGGCCAGGTCGATCCCGGCGTAGAGGTTCCGGTACTCGACGCGCCCGTACTGCGTGACGTCGGTCACTTGCCGGCCGGAAGCGAAGTAGTTCGACCTCGCGGTGAGCGGGTCGAGGGCGACCACCTGGGCGTCGGGATTGGCCCCGACCAAGGTGGCGCGGAAGACATCGGAGCCGCCGGAGGAGCGTGGGACGGAGAAGACCATCTGGTCGTGCGTGACCCACAGGCCGAACCCCGCCCCCCGCGACAGGGCGACGACGCCGGGGTCGGTCTGCCCCTGATTCAACTCGAACCCCAGTTGCGACCGGCCGAACGCCTGCGAGAGGACGGACTGCGCGCGGGCCGGAGATACCGGACTCGTAACAGCAGAGGCGACCGAAATCGTGCTGCCGGTCGTCGCGGCAGCGCCACCGATCGCGGCGCTCGTGACGCCGGACCCGAGCACCGGAGAAGCCCTACCGTCCGTCGCCCACGCGGACGGCAACGAACTCGGTCCCGGTGTCGGCGATGCCGGGAAACTCGCGGCCTGGAGGTTCGGCGAATGCGTATCCCCCGCCGAACCACCGCCACCTCCGCCCCCACCGGCGGGAGGGGCATCCGGAGGACTCGACGGGCGCTTCGCCGCCTGTTCCGTGGCGGAATCGAGGAACGCGCCGACGGACGAGAGCCAGTCGTCGCCGAGACCGCTGCCCGGCGACCGGGTCGCCGGCACGGGGGCCGACGCTTCTGGTCGGGAGGTGGTGTATTCGGTCGGACGCGACGAGAGCAGCGCGTCGAGTTCCGCCGCCGAGGAACCCAGACGTGGGGAGTCCGGGTAACTCGCCGGAGCGCCCGACGAGACGATGTTCGTCGTCGGG
>JAYUBA010001380.1:0-3145 GCA_043741075.1 Frigoriglobus sp. | reverse complement strand
GGCCCGCCGATGAGGTCGATGCAGTACGGGATCGCGGGCATCACCGCGAGCAGGCACTCGCGGATCGCGGTCGGCTTGCCGGGCAGGTTCACGATCAGCGACTGGCCGCGAATGCCCGCCGTCTGCCGCGACAGGATCGCCGTCGGCACCGCCCGCAGCGACACCTCGCGCATCAGCTCGCCGAAGCCCGGCAGCAGCTTCTCGCACACCGCTTCGGTGGCTTCGGGCGTCACGTCGCGCTTCGCCGGCCCGGTGCCGCCCGTGGTGACGACGAGGCAGCACCCCTCGTCGTCGCATAGCGCCTTCAGCGTCGATTCGATCTGATCCTGCTCGTCCGGGATGAGAAGGGCACGCGCTTCCCACTCGCACGACAGGAACTCGGTCAGGCACTCGCGGATCGCAGGCCCGCTCTTGTCCGCGTACACGCCGCGGCTGGCCCGGTCGGAAACGGTGAGGATGCCGATTCGCATGGCAGGGTTCGGGGGTCAGGATTCGGGATTCAGGGAACGCGAAGAACCGCGAGACGGACGCCAAGTAGTATAATCGCCCGACAGCGGGAAGCGGCCGTCTTCTCTTCCCTGAATCCCGAATCCTGACCCCCGAACCCTGCCATGCGAACTTGGTCCTTCTCCTCCGCCGGTGCGCTGTTCTTCGGCCGGAACGCGGTCCGCATCCACCTGCGCGACGCGTGCGAACGGCTCGGCGCGAAGCGGGCGTTCATCGTCACCGACGCGATTCTGGTGAAGGCCGGGCTGCTCGCGCAAACCGCCGAATCGCTCACCGCGGGCGGCGTGGTCTTCGAGTCGTTCGACCGCATCACACCGGAACCGGGCGTGGAGTTGGTGCGGGAGTGCGTCGCGGCGGCGCGGGCCTTCAACCCCGATGTGGTGATCGGCCTCGGCGGCGGCAGCAACATGGACACGGCGAAGCTCGTGTCGATGATCCTCGCGCACGGCGGCGACCCGCTCGACTACACCGGTGACTGCCGGATACCGGGGCCGGTGAAGCCGCTGATTTGCATCCCGACCACGGCCGGCACCGGGTCGGAGGTGTCCGCGGCGGCGGTGTTCACCGACACCGCGAACCACATCAAGGTGTCGTGCCTCAGCCCGTTCCTGCGACCGGCGTTCGCGATCGTCGATCCGCTGTTCACGGTGAGTTGTCCGACGAAGGTGACTGCGGATTCCGGTATTGATGCGCTCACGCACGCCATCGAAGCGTACTGCGCCGTGGGCAACGACGACTTCCCGCTTCCTAGCGGCGAGAAGAGCGTGTACCAGGGCAAGAACCCGATGGCCGACTCGAACGCACTGATGTGCATTAGCCTTGTCGGTCGTTACCTTCGGCGTGCCGTCGCCGACGGCAACGACCTCGAAGCCCGCGACGGCATGGCGCTGGCCGCGACGCTCGGCGGGCTGGCCTTCTCGAACGCCGGCGTCGCGCTTGTTCACGCGATGGAGTACCCCGTCGGCGGCGCGGTCCACGTCTCGCACGGCGCCGGCAACGGGCTGCTGCTGCCGTTCGTGATGCGGTTCAATTTGGAGAAGCGCTTGGAAGAGACGACACAGATCGGCCTCGAACTCGGTGCCGAAATGTGTCACGGAACGCGAGAAGAGAACGCCGAGGTAGTTCTCCGCGAGATCGAGCAACTCCGCGCGGACATCGGCATCCCGCTCCGGCTGCGCGACATCGGTGTGACGGAGGACATGCTGCCGGGGTTCGCGGCGAAGGCGTTCGCCATCAAGCGCCTCATGCGCGTGAACCCGCGGATGCCGCAGAGCGCGGACGAAATCCTCGGCATCTACCGGGCCGCGTTCTAAGCTCTCGCATGGCCTCAATTCCGGCTGCGCCACAGTCTACGTTCCGTCGCGCGCTGCTCGCGGTCGGGGCCGTCGTCGCGCTCGCGGCCGGGGCGTCGCAACTCGACCGCCTGTTCCGCGGCGGGCTGAACGCCCCGCTCGACTTCGCCGCGTTCTGGGCCGCCGGGCGTCTCACCGTTGACGGCGAAAACCCGTATAGCGGCGACCGCCTCCGCGACGCGCAGGCGTCGGTCGGGCTGACCGACCTCGCGGTGATCGCGTGGAACCCGCCGTGGACGCTCACGCTCCTCATGCCATTCGGCGCGGTGCCGTTCCGCGCCGCTTACGGCTTGTGGGTCGTCGTGCATCTCGCGCTCGTAGCCGCGTCCGCGGTGCTGCTGTGGCGCGCGTTCGACGGCCCAAAGCGATTCGCGTGGGTGCCGCTACTGATCGCGCTCACGTTTGTGCCGACCGCGTTCCTGATCGGCGGCGGGCAGCTCACCGCGGTGGTGTTGTTCGGGCTGGCCGGGTTCGCCGCCGCGTGCCGCGCCGAACGCCCACTCCTCGCGGGCGCCGCGCTCGCGCTTTGCGCCACCAAGCCGCACCTGTTCGTCCCCCTCGGCGTGTGGCTGCTGTTCAGCGCGTGTCGAAGCCCGTTCGGCACGCGGGTGCTGCTCGGTGCGTTCGCGGCCGGGGCGCTGCTGTGCGTGCCGCCGACGCTCGCGGTGCCGAGCGTGTGGGATGACTATTTCGCCGCCGTAACCGACCCGCCGGACGCGCGCATCCGCCCGCTCGCGGAATGGAAACCGCCGCTCGTCGGGTGGTGGCTGCGGCAGGCGGTGCCCGGAACGCCGTTCGCGGTGCAGTGGCTTCCCGCGGTGTTAGCGGCCGTCGCGGTCGTGGTGTGGTGTCTCAAGCGGCGCGCGCGGCTCACGCCCGCGGAATCGCTCACCCGATTGCCCTGGTTGGTCGGCGTATCGCTGCTGGTCGCGCCTTACGGCGCGTGGAGCTACGATCTGGTGCTGCTCCTCGTCCCGGTGTTGGCCGTAGCCGCACAGGTGGCGCGCGCGCCCGAGCGGTGCGCGGTCGCGGCCGGCATCGCGTGCCTCGCGGGTGTCAACGCGGTGTCACTCGCCATGATGTTGAACGGCGTGTCGTCGGAGTGGTACGTGTGGTTCGCCCCGTGCGCGCTGCTGTGCGCGTGGACCGTGCGCGGGAGGCGGTCGTTGGTTTTGCCCTCTCCCCTTGCGGGAGAGGGTGGCGAGTCTTCGAGCCGGGTGAGGGGTGAAACGCTCGCCCCTCCGAGTCGCGCCCCCACACCCCGCGGCGCAGCCCCGCCACCCACA
>JAYUBA010001379.1:0-3147 GCA_043741075.1 Frigoriglobus sp. | reverse complement strand
GCATCGTGATCGCGGACATGACTTCACCTCCACACACAGCGTACCGCTACAACTTCCCCGACACCAGATCGGCCGCGCCGGACGGAAGCCCCGTGCGTGCGTCGGTCGTCGCGGCTGTATAATACCCGCTACCGCCTGCGCTCTGCGAGGTCCGCCGCGCGATGACTGTCTCCCCGCTACAAGGCATCACCCACGCCTGTTTCGGCCTCAGCTACCTGTGCGCCTTCCTCCTCGAACTCGCCCGCCTCCTGTGGCCGGGAGTCGGGTGGCGGGCCGCGGGGCTGGTGTTCGGCGTCGCCGGCGTGGTCGCGCACTCCGCGTACCTGCTCATCAACCAGCCCACCCCCGCCGCGCCCTACGGGTCGCTCCTGCTGCTCGCGTGGGTGCTCGCCCTCTTCTACCTGTACGGCACCGTGCATCACGCGAAGCAGGCGTGGGCTGTGTTCGTGCTGCCGGTCGTCATCGGACTCGTCGGGCTGTCGCTCGCGCTCGTCGCCGCGACACCAGAAACGACCGCGTTCAGCGTGCCGGGGTGGGCCGCCGGCGACCGCTTCTGGGGTATGGTTCACGGCGTGCTGATCTTCCTCGCGTCGGTCGGCGTGAGCGTCAGCTTCCTCGCGAGTGTGATGTACCTGATTCAGGCACGCCGGTTGAAGAACAAGGTCGCGCCCGGTCGCGGGATGCCGATGCTCAACCTCGAACGCCTCGAAACGATGAACCGGCGGGCGCTGAACGGGGCGTTCCCGATGCTCACCGCCGGGCTGCTCGTCGGCACCATTCTCCTCCAGCACGGCCACGCCCTCGGCGACAACGTGCTGTCACTCAAGGTGCTATCCACTGCCGGGCTATGGCTCGTCTTCCTCGTGCTGCTGTACCTGCGGTACGGCGCGCACGTCCCCGCCCGGCGGCTGGCGCTGTTCTCCGTCGCCGCGTTCGTGCTGCTCATCGTCGCGCTGGTCGCGTCGCACCCGTTCGCGGTCGGGGGTGCGCAGTGAACCTCCGCGCGATCGGCTGTAACGTGTCGTCCGCGGCCGTCGGGCTGCGCGAGCGACTGGCGTTCGACGCGGCCAAAACGACGCGCGCGCTGGCCGAACTGAACGCCCGGTTCGCGGCCGAAGCGGTCATTCTCGGCACCTGCAACCGGGTCGAGATTTACCTCGCGCGAACGGAGACGGTCGCCCCGCTGCACATCCCGCTGATGGCCGAGTTCCTCGCGGAAATGCACGGCGTGCCCGCGAGCATCATCGCCCCGCACCTGTACGAACACGCCGACGCCGCCGCGGCCCGGCACCTGTTCCGCGTCGCCGCCGGATTAGATAGCGTCGTCGTCGGCGAAGGGCAGATCGCCGGGCAGGTGAAGGACGCCTACGAGGCCGCGCAGAAGCTGACCTCCACCGGCCCGCTGATGAACGCGCTGTTCCCGGCGGCGCTCCGCGTCTCGAAGCGGGTGCGGAGCGAGACCGGCATCGCCCACGGGCACGTCTCGGTGTCGAGCGCCGCGGTGGACTTCGTGCGGCAAGTCTTCGACACGTTCACCGACAAGACGGTGCTCGTGATCGGCGCGGGGAAGATGGGCCGATTGACGCTGAACCACCTCGCGGAGTTGAAGCCGGCCGCGGTACTGGTGACGAACCGCAGCCCGGAAAAGGCCGCGGCGAGCGCGAAAGCCTGCGGCGGGCGGGTGGTGCCGTGGGACCAACTCGACGACGCGCTCGTACAGGCCGACATCGTGCTGAGTACGACCGGCGCGGCTCAACCCATCGTCTCGCGCCGGCGGTTCGACGACAAGGTCCGTCGGCGCCGGGCCGGGCGCACGCTGCTCATCTTCGACATGGCCGTGCCGCGCGACTTCGACCCGGCCATTCACGACGGCGACGCGGTGAGCGTGTTCAACGTGGACGACCTGGCGCGGGTGGCCGACCAGCGCCTGGCCGAGCGCCGGCGGCACCTGCCCGCGGCCGAGGCGATCATCGAATCGGAGGTGACGAAGTTCATTTCCGAGTGGAACAAGCGAGCGAACGGCCCGGTGATCGGCCAACTCACGGCGGAGGTCGATAAGGTCCGCGACGCGGTGCTCGGACCGCTGCTGGACAAGCTGAACGGCAAACTGACGGACGCGGAGAAGGCATACGTCGAGGGCGCGTTCCGGCTGTTCCAGAACAAGTTGCTGCACGGCCCGATCGCGGCGCTGCACGAGGCGAGCCGCGAGGGCCACAGCGGCGGCCTCCGCGAGGCGCTGATGAAGCTGTTCGGGCTGAAGGGATAGCGTTGCACATTCGCGACACCGAGGGTATACTTCCGCACACCCGCCACAACTGACCCGAAGTAAGACAATGGACGCAAACCCCGCCCGGCTGATTGAATTCTTCGGCAACTTCAAGCAGTCCGTGATTCCGCTCTTCCAGCGACCGTATGAGTGGAAGCAGCGGGAATGGGACATCTTCTGGAAGGACGTGTTGGAGCAGTACGAAGCCGAAGACGAGACGAGCCACTTCATGGGTGCCATCGTTACGATGCCGGCCAAAACGGTTCCCGTCGGCGTGTCGAAGTATCTGGTGATCGACGGCCAGCAACGGCTCACGACCGTTGCGATCCTGATGTGCGCGATCCGCGACTCTCTTCCCGACGATGCCAAACAACGGAACCGCATCCAGAACCACTACCTGACAAACGACGGCTATGAGAACTGGGAGTATCTGAAGTTGCTCCCGACCCAGCTCGACCGCGAAGCGTTCCGCGCGCTGATCTTGTGCAAGACTTCGGTCGCCGACTCGAACGTGACGGCCGCCTACAAGCACTTCCGCAATCGCCTCACCGGCAGCGACGGGAACGACGACCCCATCGACGCGACGCGGGTATTGGAGACGATCGAGCGCCGCTTGATGGTCGTAAGCATCAACCTCGGCGACGCGGACGATCCGTACTTAATCTTCGAGAGCCTGAACTTCAAGGGTTCTCCGCTCACCCAGGCGGATCTGGTGCGCAACTACTACCTGATGCGATTCCAAGTGTCGGATCAACAGCGCGTTTACGACGAACTGTGGCTGCCGATGCAGAAGCGGATGAGTACTTGATTAGCCCCTCGTCCGGTCTGCATGACGCCTCAGTCACTACGATGGCGGCATGGACGAGCCCGCGTGTCCCGGT
>JAYUBA010001378.1:0-3151 GCA_043741075.1 Frigoriglobus sp. | reverse complement strand
CCGGAGGGTCAGCGACGGGGTGCGTCGCCAAGTGATCGGGCGAACCCGGAGGGTCAGCGACGGGGTGCGTCGCCAAGTGATCGGGCGAACCCGGAGGGTCAGCGACGGGGTGCGTCCGACACACCTGCACCGTAGGCGGTGGCGTCCTCGACTCAACCTCTCCCTTACACCGCCAGGCCGTCGTTCAGCTTGGCGAGCGCCTCGCCCTCGATCTGGCGGACCCGCTCGCGGGTCAGGCCCAGGCGCTCGCCGATCTCCTTCAGCGTCTTCGGCTCCTCGTCGTTCAGGCCGAACCGCAACCGCAGCACCGTCGCCTCCCGCTGGTCCATCTTCTCCAGGAGCTGGAGCACCTGCTTGAGGTCGTCCGATTCGCCCAACTCCGCGTCGGGCGCCTTGGACCGGTTGTCCATCAGCATCTCTTCGATCGACCACCCGGCGTCGCCCTGATCGGACTGCGACCCGGCGTTCGCCACGCGGATCGCCTTCTTGATGATCGACAGCTTCTTCTTCGACAGGCCCAGGAGCTTGGCGATCTCGTCGTGCGTGGGCGCGCGGCCCAGTTCGTCGGTCAGCGTGTTGGTGGCCCGGCGCCACTTGGTGAGCAGTTCGGCCATGTACGCCGGGATGCGGATCGTCTTCGCGGTGTTGATGATCGCCCGCTTGATGCTCTGCTTGATCCAGTAGCTCGCGTACGTGCTGAACCGCGTGTTCATCGTCGGGTCGAACCCCTCGACGGCCCGCAGCAGGCCCATGTTCCCTTCGGACACCAGATCGTCTAGCGGAAGCCCCTTGCCCGCGTACCCGCGGGCGATGTTCACCACCAGCCGCAGGTTGGCCCGCACCATGCGGTCGCGGGCCTCCGCATCGCCGGTGAGGACGCGGGTGGCGAGTTCCCGCTCGTCCGCGGCGGTCAGGAGCGGCGTGCGGTCGATGTCGCCGAGGTACGTGCTGAACGGGGCGCGGCTGGGGATGATACTCACGGCGTCTCGGGGTCTAGGGTTGAAGCCGGTGGTGTGTGTCGGGTTCCTGTTGAGGCGGGTCGGGAACCTCGATCCGCTTCAATCTGGAACAAGAATCGCCGTCTGTCAAACTCGGTACTTCCGGCATAATCGGAAGCACGCGTGGAATGCGTGAGGATGTACGGCTTGCGCGTGGCGCGGGATTCACGCATGTGCCGAGGTCTGCGCCGCCTGTATCTTGTGGTGTGTGGCCGAAGCGGTTCCAACGTGCGAGGCGCAATGTCCCTGTTGTTGAGTGCGCAAGACCTGTCGAAGGCGTTCGGCGGGCAGCGGGCCTTGTTCACCGGCCTGTCGCTCGAACTCCGCGCCGGCGAGCGGGTCGGGCTGATCGGGCCGAACGGCGCGGGCAAATCCACGCTCCTGAAAATTCTCGCCGGAATCGAGGAGTCGGACGGCGGCACGCTCTCGTCGCGCCGCGGCACGCGCATCGGATATCTTCCCCAGGACGATATTTTCACGCCCGGCCTGACCGCCCGCGAGGTGCTGCTCGAAGGGCTCGCCGATCTCAACCTCGAAGACCACGAGCGCGAGACCCGCGCCGCGATCACGCTCACGCAGGTCGGGTTCGAGGACCACGACAAGCCGGCCGCGGCCCTCTCCGGCGGGTGGCGGAAGCGGCTCGCGGTGGCCCGCGAACTGGCCCGCGAACCGGACGTGCTGCTCCTCGACGAGCCGACCAACCACCTCGACCTGCCGGGCGTGGTGTGGCTCGAGCGCCTGTTGCGGGCCGCGCCGTTCGGCTACCTCGTCGCCACCCACGACCGGGCGTTCCTCCGCGCGACCGCGGACGAGATCATCGAGGTGAGCCGCGTGTACCCCGGCGGCATGTTCCGCGCGCCCGGCGCGTACGACGACTTCGCGGGGAAGCGCGAGGCGTTCCTCGAGGCCCAGGACCGGCAGCGGGACGCGGTCGCCAACCAGGTGCGCCGCGAAACGGAGTGGCTCGGCCGCAAGGCCGCGGCGCGGACCCGCAAGGCGAGTTCCCGCATCGAGGCCGCCGGGCGGCGGCGCGAGGAACTCTCCGAACTGAACTACCGCACCGCCGCGGCCGGTACGGCCGGCATCGACTTCGCCGGCACCGGCCGTCAGACGCGCAAGCTCCTGACCGCCACCGGCCTGGGGAAGTCGCTCGGCGGGCGCCCGCTGTTCGCCGAACTGGACCTGCTGCTCGGGCCGGGGATGAAGGTCGGGCTGCTCGGCGCGAACGGGAGCGGCAAGAGCACGCTCCTGAAGGCGCTCGCGGGCGAGATCGAGCCGGACGCGGGCACGGTGGCCCGCGCCGACGGCCTGCGCGTGGTGATGTTCGAGCAGGGGCGCGCGGCGCTCGACCTCACGCAACGGCTCCGCACCGCGCTCAACCCGAACGGCGACACCGTCACGTTCAACGGCCAACAGTTGCACATCGCCGCGTGGGCGCAGCGGTTCCTGTTCCGCGCGGAGCAACTGGACGTGGAAGTCGGCGCGCTCTCCGGCGGCGAGCGGGCGCGCGTCCGCATCGCCCAACTCATGCTGAAACCGGCCGACCTGCTCCTCCTCGACGAACCGACCAACGACCTCGACATTCCCTCGCTCGAAGCGCTGGAGGACAGCCTCGAAGAGTTCCCCGGTGCGGTGGTTCTCGTCACACACGACCGCGACCTGATGGACCGGCTCTGCACGGAGGTGATCGGCCTGGACGGGCGCGGCGGGTCGGCGCGGTACGGCAGCGTCGGGCAGTGGCTGACGGCGTACGAGCGCGCCGAGATCGCCGCCGCGAAGGCCGTGGCCCCGGCATCGGGCAGGTCGTCCGCGAGCGCCGCCCCGAAGCCGAAGAAGCTGAGCTTCAAAGAGCAGAAGGAACTGGAGGGGATCGAAGCGGCAATCACGGTCCGGGAGGAGGCGGTGACCGCGCGCGAGGCGGAGGTCGCGTCCGCTTCGGCCGGCGCGAGCCACGTCGCGCTGACGGCCGCGTGCAAGGCGCTGGAGCAGGCGCAGGCCGCGGTGGAAAAGCTGTACGCGCGGTGGCAGGAACTGGAGGCGAAGCGGGGCGGAATCGCGTGATGTCAGGTCGCGTTCAAAAGCAACGTCTGGCTTGGATTTTGACCTCCCCCCTTGAAGGGGAGGTCGCCGCGCAGCGGCGGGTGGGGGGTGAG
>JAYUBA010001377.1:0-3158 GCA_043741075.1 Frigoriglobus sp. | reverse complement strand
CGAGGTACATCGCGGCGAGGTCGCCCACGTCGCCGAGGTCGCGGAGGATGCCCGGAGCCATCAGTCCGAGGCGCTGGTCGGTGTAAGGTTCGTCGGTCACAAAGGTGGCGAGCGTGTTCACGGCGGCCACCTGCGAATTCCAGCCATTGCGCGCGGTCGTGACCAGCGCGACAAGCCCGGCCTCTCCCTCGCCGACCAGGACGAACTCCCGAAGCCAGGGCTGCGGTTCAGTCTTAAGTTCGGCGAACAGGCACGCGATGTCGTGCGTCCACTGGCCGAGCAGCGGTTTCCCCAGCCACAACCCCCACTCGGCGGAGTTGTGGTCCGGGGCGCGGCCGACGCGCTCGTTCCCGGGCGCGAGCTTCCCCGTCCCCCGGAGATCGAGAGTCACCACCGTTGCGCCGGTCTTCTTGAGTTCGGCGTACACCGCGCCCTTCCGCGCCGCCTCCGCGCCGTCGAGGTTCAGGAGTATCACCCAGGGTGCGGAGGCGTTGCCGAACTCCACCAGCGCCGACAACTTCACACCCGGTTCCGGGGAAAAGGTGACGGTGCGTGATCCTTCCTGATGTGCCACGCCCCCGTTCGTTGCCTTCAGCGGCTGAATCCGGTAGCCCAGCACCTTCGCCATCGGCGCCACTCGCTCGTTCGTGGCCTTCCGATAGTCCCAAAGCACCTTCGGCACCGGCTTCGCCGCGAGCAGCTTCTTCGCCTCTTGGGCCGCGAACTTCGGGATCGTCATGAAGTCCTTAGGGCGTGATTCGCCGGGGTAGCAGCGGAGGTCTTCCGGGTTCTCCGTCTTGAATGCTGGCTCAGGGATCGGGTCGCCCTTGCCCTCGCCCTTCAGGTGTAGCGTCATGAAGCCGTACATCGTCTCGCGCATCGACTTGCTGTAGTCGTGCGGCCCCTCGAAGATCGCGTGTTGCAGGTTGTCCGGCTTGCCGAACAGCTTGTAAACGGGCGCGGTCAGCGCCAGCGACTTCTTCGCCTCGCCCACCGAGAACTGGATGCCGTCCTTGGTTGCGTTCACCACCATCAGCGCCCGCGGCGCGACCATCGCCAGCACCGCCCACTCTTCGGTGAACGTCAGCGCGCCGGGCACCACCTCGCACATGCAGCACGCGGTCTGCAAGTACGCCTGGTAGGTGCCGACCGAACACACCGGCACGACGCACTTGAACCGCTTGTCCCACGCCCCCGCGTACATCGTCTGGTTGCCGCCGCCGCTCGCACCGGTGATGCCGATCTTCGTCTTGTCCACTTCGGGCCGCGTTTCGAGGTAATCGACGGCGCGCATGTTCTCGTACACCTGAAGGCCCGATAGCGGCAGGCCGAGCGGGAGGAGCGTCGCGGCGGTCATGTCGCCGTGGTACTCGCCGAGAGCGGTGCCGACGCCGCGCTCGCCGGCACCGAACGCGTCCACGCACAGCACGACGAACCCGAGCTTCGCGGCCCCGATGCACCGCGACTGCACGACCGGGTCTTGCTTCGCGCCCTTCCAGTGCCCGTGAACCTGGAGGATCGCGGGCGCGGGCTTCTTCTTCGCGCCGTCGGGAACGTAGAGGTTCGCGGTCATGCGGACGCCGGGCCGAGTCTGGATGGTGATCTTCTCGACGGTGTAGCCGTCGCGCGTGAGCGGGTCGCCGTGCTGCTTGGGGTCGAGGTCGCACGGCTTGTCCGGGAACCCGCCCCACGCGGCGAGCAGGTTCTTCCGCAGTTCCGCCTCCTGCTTCGTCCACTCGTCGGCAGTGGCCGGTGCCTTATCGTTCTTCCGTAGCTCCGCGGCCTGTTTCAGAACGAACGCCTGATACTGCTTGGCCGGCGGAACCTCGTCCGCGGCCGGCACGGCGGGGAGGGCGACGAGCAGCGCGACGAACGTGAGCGCAGCGACACGCGACATGGGATCACCGGGGGAGAGCAGGGCAGGGCGGACAGCGACAGTGTGACGAGGAGAAGGGTGGGGGGCAAGGGGTTACGTGTGCGTGTCGCGAAGAACACAGGGCTTCCGCCCTGTGCTACGAACGACGGCCCTCCGGGCGAAGAGAAGACACTCCCTGTTTTTTGTCTTCCGCCGCGGATGCGGCCGGCTTTCGTAGCACAGGGCGGAAGCCCTGTGAACGGAGAGAAGAACCTGCTACCCTGCCGTCATGCCGACGCCTTCTATTCACGCCGACTTTATGAACGCCGATACGCAAGGCCGGCTTCGGTTGACGTGCGTCGGCACGACCGAAGACTTGGCCCGCCTCGGCATCCGCCTCGTAGAGGGGTTACACATCATCGTGACCGACGACGAAGAACTCGAAGCGGATGGCGAGGTGGTCTACTCTACCGAAGAACACATCTGGGTCGCGAAGATCGACTGGAACGCCATTCGCCGACTCGCCGCGCCCGCGGCGGCGGAACAAGCCTGACTCCTTCTCCTCTCCCGCCTGAATTCTGTTCTACGCTTCCTCCGGGCACAATCTCGGTAGCTGGACGCGCACGCATGTTCCGCCGCTTATTCCGACCGGAGACGGTGTTCTTCCTGCTCACGTGGCTGGGGCTTACCGCGGCGTTCCGCGACCGCGGGTTCTACGACCCCGGCGCGCTGTGGCACGTCAAGGTCGGCGAGATCATCCTCGACCGCGGCATCCCGCAGACGGACCCGTTCAGCTACACGCTCGAAGGCAACCGGTGGGTGCCGCAACAGTGGGGCGCGGAAGTGCTTATGGCACTCGCGCACCGCGCCGGCGGCCTCGACGCCATGCTCCTCGGCTTCGCCGCGGGAATCGCCCTGCTGTACACGCTCATCTTCCGCCGCGCCGTGCAGGGGGGCATGGGGCCGATGCTCGCGGGCGTGGTCGTGGGCGGGGTGCTGTGCGTCGGCGCGTTCCACTACTTCGTCCGCCCGCACATGTTCACCATCGCGTTCCTCGGCTGGACGATGATGTGCGTCATCGACTACGAGCGCGGCCGGTGTACCGAATGGCGGCTGGCGGGGTTGATCCCGCTGTACGTGCTGTGGGTGAACCTGCACGGTGGCGTGCTCGGCGGCACGCTGACGCTCGGGTTGGCCGTTGCGGGTTGGGGGCTGCTGTTCCTGCTCAAGAGACCTACCCCCCCGGCCCCCCTCCCTGAAGGGAAGGGGGGGGAAGACGTTGCTTTCTCCCCCTTCCCTTCAG
>JAYUBA010001376.1:0-3160 GCA_043741075.1 Frigoriglobus sp. | reverse complement strand
GGTCCAGGGTCTCACGACCCTGGCTACCGACAGCCGCCCCATCCGGGGCTGAAGACAACTCGGAAGCCCTGGAAGGGCGGCTGTCGGTAGCCAGTGGGCGTAAGACCCTGGACCCCGAACGACCCTGGGATTCCTTTCGCCCGCGGTTCGCTTTTCGCACTTCCCGGTGTTATGCTTCCGGCGCAACGACTCCCTCCCGCCGCGGAGCGGTATGCCCGAAACGACCCTGCGCTGGGTGGTCCGAGACGGCGCGCCCGCCGTGCCGTCGTCCACCCCGCCGCCCCCGGACCCGCTCCCGCTCACCCTGGTGAGCGACCGCGCGCCCGTACGCCCGCACTTCGCCACGCCCGTCGTGTTCCCCGGTTACGAAATCCTGGGCGAACTCGGCCGCGGCGGCATGGGCGTCGTGTACCGGGCCAGGCAGCGGAACCTGAACCGGCTCGTCGCGCTGAAGGTGATCCTCGGCGGCCCGCTCGCCAGCGCGGAGGACAAGGCCCGGTTCCGCATCGAGGCCGAGGCCGCCGCCCGTCTCCACCACCCGAACATCGTGCAGGTGTACGATGTCGGCGAGCACGCCGGGTTCTCCTACATCGCGCTGGAACTGATCGAGGGCAGCACCCTCCGGCAGTGGCAGAACGGCCGGCCGGTCGAGCCGAAAGCGGCGGCGCGTGTGGTCGGGGCGGTCGCCAGAGCCATTCAGCACGCGCACGAGCAGGGCATCGTTCACCGCGACCTGAAGCCCGCGAACATCCTGATGGCAGTGGACAGCGGGCAGAGGGTAGTGGACAGTTCAGAAAAAGACGAAGAGCCTTCTCCCTCCACTGCCCACTGCCCACTGCCCACTACGAAGCCGAAGGTGACCGACTTCGGGCTGGCGAAGCCGGTGGACGGCGGGAACGACCTGACCGGTACCGGGGTCGCGTGCGGGACGCCGAACTACATGGCCCCGGAGCAGGTGCGGGGCAAGGCGCTGGGCACCGGCGTGGACGTGTACGGGCTGGGCGCGGTGCTGTTCGAGTTGCTCGCCGGGCGCCCGCCGTTCGTCGGCTCGGACGCGGCCGAGGTGATGAACCTGATCCTGAAGTCCGAGCCGCCGGGGGTGCGGAAGTTCGCCCCCGCGGTGCCGCGCGACCTCGCGGTGATCGTCGCCAAGTGCCTGGAGAAGGAGCCGGCGCGCCGGTACCTCACCGCCCGCGACGCGGCCGACGACCTGGACCGGTTCCTGGCCGGCCGGCCGATCGCCGCCCGGCCGGTCAGTTCCGCGGAGCGGGCGTGGCGCTGGGTGAAGCGGAACCCGGTCGTCGCCGCATTCCTGTTCATTTCCACCGTCGGCTGCACACTCACCGGCGGGTTGGCGGTCGCGCTGTCCCGTTCGGAATCCGACCAACGGGCCGCGCGGGCGAGTTCCGAATCGGCCCGCGAGGAGGCGGAGGCGGCGCGCGACGACCTGCGGACGGCGCTGACCGCGGCGCAGTCGGCCCAGGAACTCGCGGAGCGGGAGCAGAAGGCCACCGCGGTCGCGAAGGGCGTGGCCGACGCCGCACGCGAAGAGGCCAAACAGGAGGCGAAGCGGGCCGTCGAGAAGCAAGCCGAAGCGGACAAGGCCCGCACCCGTGCGGAGGACAACCTGCGGGTGGCCCGCGGCGTCATCCGGGGGAGCATGCGCGAACTGACGCGGCACCCGGGGTTCGCCGAGGAGGGCTTCCGCGCGGCCCGCGAGACGCTCCTGGCGCGGGTCCGCGAGTTCCGCGACACGGTCGCCAAGCACGCCCCGAACACGGTCGAGTGGCTCGACGACATCTCCGACGTGTCGCACTACCTGGGCTACCTCGAGTACCTCAACCAGAACCACGTCGCGGCGGCTGCGGAGTACAAGACGGCCGCCGCCGCCGCCGCCCGGTGGGCGGAGTTAGAGCCGCGGAAGCGGGAGCCGCGCGCCCGACAGGCGTTCTCCCTGCTCAACGCCGGGAACGCGCTCGTCAACGCCGGCCGCTACTCCGAGGCCGAGCCGATCTACTTCGATTCGGTCCGGCTCATCGACGCCGTTCTCGCCGAGTCGCCGGCGGACAAGAACTACCTGTTCCAATCGATCAAGTCGTACGGGCGACTCGTCAACCTCTACCGGGCGCAGAACAAGCCGGTCGAGTGGGAGAAGGCCGCACGCGGGGAATTGGTCTGTGCCCGCCGGCTGGCCCGCGCGTGCGGGGACTCGGCCGAAAGCCTGCGCGTGGTCGCCGCCGCCCAACAGAACGTGGCGACCCCGCTCGCCCTGCTCCGCAAGTGGGACGAGGCCGACTGCCACTTCGCCGCCGCGGTCGCGACCCGCGAGCGGGTCCGGGACGCGGCCCCCGGCGACCTCACGTTCGCGGGCGAGTACATCGACGCCGTCCTCGCGCACGCCGACTTCCTCACCTCACGGGGGCACGCCGACCGCGCCGGCGACACGCTCCGGCTCGCCGTCGGCGCCCTCGAAACGGCGCAGGCCGCGGCCCCGAGCGCCGACGCCCCCGCCCTCGAACTCGCGTCCGGCGGCACCCGGTACGCGGACTTCCTCCGCGACCGGCGGCAGTTCAAGGACGCCGAGCGGCGGTACGAACAGGCACTCGGGCTGACGGCCGCCGTCGTCCGCCGCGCGCCGAACTCGCGCCCCGCCCGCGAAGTCGCCGCCCGCGCCGCGGCGGGCCGGGCGCACCTGTATAACAGCACCGACCGGCACCGCGAGGCCGCGGCCGAATGGGCGCGGCTCGCGGTCGAAGACCCGGACCCGGCGGCCCGCACGTCGCACGCCCTCTTTGTCCAGCAGTCCTTCCTTTACGCCGGCGACTGGCGCGCCGCGGTCGCCGCCGCCGACGCGCAGATGAAGAAGGAGCAGCCGGGCTGGATGTGGGCGGACCTGGGCCGCGTCTGGTGCCTCGCCGTTCGTCACATCGAGGCCGACCCCGCGCTCGCACCCGCGGACAAGCTCCGCGAGGCGGCGCGGGCCGTGGGCAAGGCGGTCGCGTGCCTGGAGCGGGCCAAGGCCCGCGGCGAGTTCGCGACGCCGGAGCGGGTACGCTGGTTCGCGACCAACCCGGACTTCGCGCCCGCCCGCGGCAAGTTCGACCCCGCGAAGAAGTGATCGCCGGCTGAGGTCGGCCGCACCCCGTCGCTGACGCTCCGG
>JAYUBA010001375.1:0-3161 GCA_043741075.1 Frigoriglobus sp. | reverse complement strand
CCCTGTGCCGCCGGTGACGGGGCGGGTGTGCCGTCGGTGGCACACCCGCCCCGTCTTATTTCTTCGGTCTTGTTCTTCTGTATTCCTGCACCCCATGTCCGGGTGGATCATGCAGGACGCGGGACCGGCGGTTCACTGGCGGCTGAGTCGTCGGGCTTGGTTGCGGGTCGGACCAGCGCCGCCGCGTTGCGGAGAACGCCGGCCTTCGAGGTCAGGTGAGAGTAGTGCTTGTGCAGCATGGCCGTACTGCTGTGACCGAGCAACCCCGCGACGTGCGCTTCGGGTAAGCCGTTCGCCAACCCGTCCGTCGCGAACGTGTGGCGGTAGCCGTAGGCGATGGCCTTCACACCCGCCTTGTTCCGCAGTTGGTTCAACGCCCACGACACGCTCTTCGGCGTCCACGCCCGCCCCTGTCGGTGCCGGAGTAGCGGGCCGGTGCCGAACCGCTCGACTTGTCCCTTGAGCAGTTCGACCACATCGGGCGTGAGGAAGATGAGCCGGACGCGGCCGGTCCGGTCGGACTTGTGTTCGGTGAGCTTCACGACCGCCGCGGCCGGGTCGAAGTTCTCGGCGGTGATGCGGCACACTTCACCCGGCCGCGCCCCGGTGGCGTGGAGGATCGTCAGCACCAGTCGGAATTGCGGGGTGGCAAGTGCGAGAAGTTTGGCGTGACCCTCAGTGGAGATAACGGACTCTTCCCCGCGGCTTCGGCTCTTGGGCTTCGCCATCGTCTGCACCGGGTTCCGGACGATCATCTCTTGCCGAACGCACCAGCCGAGAAATGCGGACACGGAGCGAAGGGTCATCGCCTGAGTGGTGCTGCTCACGTTCAGCGCCTGGAGCCACTGCGCCAGCGCCAACACCGTCAGGTCTGCGACAGGAATCTTGCCGAGCTTGGAAGTGAGCTTGTCGAGATGCCGCCCGTAGAGTTCGTGCGTCGCGGGCTTGGTTCGGACACGGGCATCAGCGAGGAACCCCGCCGCGGCTTCGGCTACGGTCTGCGGGGTGGGCTTATCGGCAACGGGCGTCTTGTCCTTCAGCCCCTCACGCAAGAGCTTGTGCCACTCATCCACAGCGGCCTTGCGGTTCCCCTTCCCCTTCACGCCCAGACTGAGGTTCCGTCCCTCAATGTGTGATGTACCATGTGTCCTTGCTCTTACGGAACCACGGGCCTTCGATGTGTCGCGACATGGCCGGACCACTCCGGCACTCTCAAGGATTCACTGCCCCATTCACTGCCCTGCGGAAAAGTGAGTTGCGAAAAACGCTGGTAGAGCGCTTCGTTCGCAACGAAGAGGTCGGGAGTTCGACTCTCCTCCGCTCCACTCCATGACCCCCGGTGACACAGGCTGTCACCGGGGGTTTTTCGTTGACATTTCTAGCACTTCCGAGTTCGCACGCCACTTCGCCCGAACGGTTCGTTATTGCTCTCGTCGTGTCAGTGAGTGCCAGGAATTGCCCCTTCGGGTCACCAATCCCAGCACTTTCGTGGGCACTCTGAGGGGTCGGGTTCGCCCGGTGCGGGGCGAACGCGGGGAGCCGTTCGACGGCTTGCCGCACTTCGAGGAACTTCGGGTCGGTGTAGGTGCCCATCGTGAGCTTGATGTCGGAATGCCGCATGGCGGCTTGTGCCGTGCGCGGGGCGGTGCCCGAAGTCGAGAGCATCGTGCCGAACGTCGTCCGCATGGCGTGAACGTCAACCGTCCGGTTGCGCTCGTCTCGCTTCGGGATGCCGGCCGCTTTCATGTCCCGGTCGAGGATGCGGCGCAGACCGGCCGGGACGGTGAACAGCCGGGCCGCGGGGGCGAGTTTCCGCTCGCCGATCCACTGGCGGAGTTCGGCGGCCAGGTCGGCGCGGAGCGGGATTGTCGAGCCGGCGCGGTTCTTCTCGTTCGCCGCTTCCAGCCAGACGCATTCCGCGCCGGGCGTCAGGTCGAGTCGGCATACGGTCAGCGACCGCAGTTCGCCCGCCCGCAACCCGGTGTAGATGAGGGTGCGGTAGACGAGCACCCGCTCGCGGCCCAGCGCGAGCAACCGCTCGGCGACATCCGGCCGGATGTCCGCGGCCATCTCACCCTTTCGTTTGCCGGTGCGCAGGGTGCGGGCGTCGTCGAGGGGCCGGGTAGCGGCCACGGCGAGCAGCCGGGCGATTTCGTCAGCGGTCAGGGCGCGCCGCTGCCGGCGGGGGTCGAGCCGGCGGTCGGCGAGCGGGATGCCGGCCAGATCGTGTTCCCGAATCCGCTTCGTCGCGGCGAGCCAATTCGCGAACGACACGATGCTCTGGCGGTAGTAGTTCCGGGTTGCCGCGCCCATGTCGTCGGCAATCGCCTCCGCGAACCACGGCTCGACCTTTTCGCGGCGTAGGTCGCGGAGCGCGTCGAGTGCGAGTTCGTCGCGCAGGCGGCGGACGGCACGGCCCGCGTTCGCCCGGTACACGTCACTCACCTCGGCGACGACGAGCGATTGCAGGTAGGCGGTGAGGTGCGGTTCGATGGGGTCGGCCGCGGCGCGGGCGGTGTCCAGGTCGCCGGCGTTGAACACGCCCACGCGGACCTGTTCGGCTTCCTTCTCCCACGCGGCAAGCTTCTGCCGGGCGTTCGTCTCGTCGCGGCACCCGGTCGCGCGGTCAATGGTGCGGCCGGTGTGATCCTTGAAGCGGGCGTAGTAGGTGCCCGTTTCGACCGCGACGGTTCGCGTGCCGTCGGCCTCGGTGACGGGCGCGGTGACCATCCTCCCGCGGACGCGCCAGCGGGCAAACGTCTGGCCGTTCTTTTCGGTGAGAGTAGCGGACTGCGGAACCGGGCGGTGAAGGGTGCGGCGGAAAATAGAACCCACGGTAGTAACCCTCGGTGAGAAGGCTACGCGCCCGGTGTCGCTTCTCACGACGACAACCGGGCGGTAGCCGAGAGCGGATGAAGTGTAACCGAACCGGCACCAGCGCGCCACGTCAGTCGGTACTCTCTCGGCTCGAATCCGGCCGATTCATGTTCGGCCGGGTCGGGTGTCCGGTGCGGAACGCGCCGTGGCGGTCGAGCCGCGGGAAGCGTTCCGCCTCTCTCTCTTAGAGAGAGTGTTCTTGTTCCCATTTCAGGAACGGTGCCGTTCCCATTTCAGGAACGGTGGGTCATGTCGGGTCGGGCGGATCGGCTCGACGTTTCGGG
>JAYUBA010001374.1:0-3162 GCA_043741075.1 Frigoriglobus sp. | reverse complement strand
GTGAACGCACTGACTTGGCTGAACAACCACAAACCGGAAATCGACCAAGCACTAACAGAGGCCGCGAACGTCCTGAGTTCCGGCATCGACGCGGATTCGATGCCCGCGGAGTTCGGGCGCAGTGGTACCGAGGGGCCGATCCGCGTGACCGTATCCGCAATGCGCCGTCTGATCGGACGACGTGTGGGGGAGAAACTTCAACAGTTCGCCAAGATCGATTGGGCTCAGTTGTTCCCTTTCCTCACACCGCAAGGCTGAGGGGACGATGAAAAACCGGGTACTCGACACGAACGTGTTGATCAAGATATGGCACGGCCGGTGGCCGGGCGGCAAGCCGGTGCGTTCCGAAGCGTCGGCCGTTGCCGAGCCGAGGAAGTGGCTCAAGAAGTTTCCGAACGACGGGACTCTCACCGCGATCGGGCTCGAGTTCATCGGCGGCACGCGAGATAAGGATGAACTCCGATTGTCGGAACTGTTCCTCGGCGAGTTCGAATTGCTGGACGAGGGGAAGGTTCTCGTCGGGGACTGGCGGGAGGCCGAGCGCTTCGCCCGCCGGATCAAAGGCGAAGGTCGAGCGCGGGACGCGGTCGATTGCCTGATTTTGGCAATCTGCAAACGCTTGAATGCCGACCTCGACACACACGACACCGGGATGTAACGCCACGGCCGCATGACCTACGAGAGTCTTGGAGGTGATGCGCGCGGCGGCGGAGGCGAGGACGGCGGCGCGGTACGCGTAGTGTCCGGTCAGCCGCACCTTGCCCGGGTACTGGAACTCGAACTCACTGGGATGATACCAGTCGGCGAGCTTCGACTCCTCGCCCGGCTTCAGCTCGATTACGTCCTTCAACCAGTCCCAGTCGAACAGGCCGCACCCGGCGGGCACATGGCCCCGCATGGCCGCCCACCCGCCCTCGACCGTGCGCTGCTCGGCGGTGACGTGAACCCACGGGTCGCGGCGGCCGTCCGACGACCCGTCGCCGGGCTTCACCACCTTGTGCGCCCGCGTCTTCGACGTGTTCACCAGTGCGAACTCGATGTACGGTTGCGTGCCCGCTTCGACGACGCGCGTATCGCCGAACACCTTCGGTACGAGTTTCAGGTCGGCTTCGATCTGCTCCTTCGTGACCGCTTCCCCCTTCGGGTCGGCGGCCGGTGAAACGAAGGCGACGAGCAGCCCGCCGAGGGCAGCGGAAATCGCGAGACGCATGACGCGCTCCTCAACGAACAGGGCGAACGATTCGATCATACCTGACCGGTGCCGGTGCGCTACGATATTCGCGAACCTCGTTACATCGAACCTTTCACCCGCTTCCCGCGCGTGATGGTAGCCAGGGGTGGAGCGCAGCGCACCCGGACACCTGCACCCCGATCCGCCCCGCCCGCCGCAATACGCGCCTTGGAAGTACCGCCCCTCTTCGACCGGCGGGCGCACCACCGGGTCCGCACCGCCGGGTCGCTTGAGCGCGTAATTGTTCGTTCATCGACGAATCCGCCTTTCGTGGGACGGTGGGAGGCGGAATTCGGGTGGCGCTGAAGGGCAGGGCCACGCGCGGTTGCCACTGGTGCCACACGTCGGGTATAATTCCACCTCCCACCCGCCGGTTCTCACGCCTAGCCGGAGTCGCCATGTCCCTGCTCTCGACGCTGGCCCGCCGCGACTTCCTGAAGGTCGGGGCCGGGGCCGCGGTCGGCCTCGCCGTCCCGCGACCCGGTGCCGCGCGCACCCCGACCGCGGGCGGACGCGCGGGCGCGGCCAAGTCCGTCATCCTCGTGAACCTCACCGGCGGGATGAGCCACCTCGACTCGCTGGACATGAAGCCGGACGCCCCGGCGGAAATCCGCGGCGAGTTCAAGCCGATCGCGACCGCGGTGCCCGGCATCCAGATTTGCGAACACCTGCCGCAGCTCGCGGCCCGGATGCGGCACTGGGCGCTCGTCCGGTCGCTGTCGCACGGGGAGGGCGGGCACCTGCCCGGCACGCACCGGTTACTCACCGGTTCGACCATGCCGAACCAGCGCGGCACCGACCTCGACAACGTGCTGTCGCGGCGCGACTGGCCGTGCTACGCCGCCGGGCTGAACCACCTGCGCCCGCGCCGCGACGGCATCCCCAACGGCGTCACCCTCCCGCACGCGCTCATCGAAGGGTCGCTCACGTGGCCCGGCCAGCACGCCGGGTTACTCGGGCCGGGCAACGACCCGATGCTGGTGACGCAGGACCCGAACTCCCCGAACTTCCGCATGGACGCGTTCGCGTTGCCCGCCGATACCGACCCGGCGCGGGTGGAACAGCGCCGCGGGCTACTGGAGCGCCTCGAATCCGGCGGGGCCGGCGACGCCGCGTTCCGCGAGCACCAGCGGCACGCGTTCGAGTTACTCGCGTCGGGCCGCGTGGCCGGCGCGTTCCGCTTGGACCGCGAGCCGGTGAAGGTGCGCGACCGCTACGGCCGCAACCAGTTCGGTCAGTCGCTGCTCCTCGCCCGGCGGCTGATTCAGGCCGGCGTGCCGATCATTCAGGCGAACATGGGCATCGTCCAGACCTGGGACACGCACGTCGATAACTGGGGGGTGTTGAAGAGCCGGCTGCTCCCGTGGCTCGACCAGGCGCTCGCGGCCTTGGTGGACGAATTGGAGTCCGTGGGGCTGTGGGACCAGACGTTCGTGGTGGTCGCGGGCGAGTTCGGGCGGACGCCGAAGGTGTCCACGCTGCCGGGCGAAACGATCTCCGGCCGCGACCACTGGCCGCGGGTGTACTCCGGGCTGTTCGCCGGCGGCGGGGTGGTCGGCGGGCGGGTGATCGGCAAATCGGACCGCGGCGGCGCGTCCCCGGTGAGCGAGTCGTACACGCCGTTCGACATCGGCGCGACGATCTACCGCGCGCTCGGCGTCGATCCGGAGAGCGAGATTCGCGACTCGCAGAACCGACCGTCGCGCGTGTGCAGCGGCACCCCGATGGACGTTCTGTTCCAGAACAGGTGAGGCGTACAAATGCTTTGACCTCCCCCCTTGAGAGGGAGGTCGGCGGCGCCTCGCCGCCGGGTGGGGGGTGAACGTCACGCTGCGGGAGGAGCGACACCAAACTAACTGTCGCTCAGCGCCCCCCACCCGGCTCGCAACGCCTCGCCGACCTCCCTCTCAAGGGGGGAGGTCAAAACCAAA
>JAYUBA010001373.1:0-10235 GCA_043741075.1 Frigoriglobus sp. | reverse complement strand
GCGGCCGGCACGAGTGCGGCGGGCCGCGGTTGCACCGGCGGGGCGAACGCGACCGGCGGCTTCGGGGGCGCGAGCGGCGGCGGCGGCGGCGGCGGCGGCGGCGGCGGCGCTTTCGGATCGACCTTCGGAGCCGGCGGGTTCAACTTCGGCGGCGGGTTGCCGACCGGCGGCAACTTCGGATCGAACTTCGGAAGCGGGTTGGCCGGCGGCAAGCCCGGCGGCAACTTCGGATCGAACTTCGGTAGTTCGACCTTCGGTGCCGGCGGGAGCGGCGGGTTCACCGGCGGGCGAGGCGGATCAGCCTTCGGCGTCGGGGGCAGGTTCACCGGCGGCCTGGGAAGATCGACCTTCGGTGCCGGCGTGAACGGTGGGTTCACCGGCAGCTTCGGCGGGTTGCCCGGCGGCAGCACCACGGGCGGTTTCGGATCGACCTTCGGCAGTTCGACCTTCGGCATCGGCGTGAGCGGCGGGTTCACCGGCGGTTTCGGATCGACCTTCGGCAAGTCCACCTTCGGCATCGGCGTGAGCGGCGGATTCACCGGCGGTTTCGGATCCACCTTCGGGTTCACCGGCAACTTCGGATCGACCTTCGGGTTCACGGGCAACTTCGGATCGACCTTCGGCGGGTCCGTTTTCGGGAACACGATCGGCGTCTTCGGATCGACCTTCGGTAGATCCACCTTCGGCTGCCCGCCGACGGCCGCCTGGTGCGGGTTCGGCGGCGGTGCCTTCTTCTCGTCGGTCACCTGGGCGCGGGCCACGGCCGCCTTCGGCACGTCCAACTTGATGCTCTTGGGCTGAACCGCAACCGCCGGCTGACCGGGCTGCGGCGGCTGGACGACCGGCCGCGGCTGGTTCACCACCGCCGTCTCCAGCTTGTTCCGCTGCACCGCGACCTCCGTCAACTGCTTGGCCGCGACCGCCTCGGAGCGGCGGTTCTCCGCGCTCACCGCCTGGAACTTCGTGCGCTGCAGGTCCGGGGCCACCTTCAGCGGGGCCACCATCGCCACGTTCGACACGTCCTTACCGCTCACCGTCGCGGAGCCGTTCACCACCGTGATGTTGTTCGTCACGTTGGTGACGTTGGTCTTGGTGATGTTGTTGATGGTCGTGTTCTGCTGCACGAGCGTGACCGGCGGGCGGGCGATGTCCCCGCGGTACCGGCCGTGGTACAGGTCGCCCACCCCGCGGTTCCACGTCGGGGTGTCGCGGTACGCCACCGAGTAGTAGCTCCAGAGCGGGTCGTAGCCCCAACTGCGGCCGACGCCGAACCCGATGCTGAACCCGGTGCGAGTGTAGGTGCCGCACCACGCGGAGTACCCGGCGGTGGCGTACTGCGGCTCGTAGTAGTCGCCGAAGTAGTAGTTCCCGTGCCCGCGGCGTACGAACAAGGCACCGACCATACACGGCTCGCTCACCACGTACACCGGCGTATAGATGAACGCGGGCTGCACGTACACCGGGCGGGAGAACGCGATCGGGGCGAACAGCACGCCGCGGGTGGCGAGCGGGTAGTCCCAGTAGCCGTCGATGAACACGTAGCCGGCCGGCGTCCACTGGAACCGCGCGGGTGCCCACACCCAGTTGCTGCGATACCCGACCCACACGCCCGGCCGCCACACGTACTTGTTCCGCCACACCCACGAGCCGGGAATGTAGAAGCTAGTCGCGTTCGGGGCGGGCACCGTCGGGCCGACCTCAATGGTCACCGGCGGTTCCGGCAGGTACTCGACCTCCGGTTGCTGCTGAACCTGTTGCGGCTGCTGCGCCACGACCGGCTGCCAGAAGCCGCTCACCCACTGGAACCCGCCGCGGGCCTCGCGCCACGAACCGGGCACCCACACGCGGCCCGGAGGCGGCTGGCGCCAGAACCCGCTGATCCAGATGAACCGGGTGTTCTCCTCGTCCCAACTCCAGTATCCGGGGAGCCACTGAACGTTGTCGCCCTCCGGCTTCTGGTCCGGCGGCAGTTCCTCGATGGGGTCGGGCGGTTGCTTCGCCACCACCGGCGACGCGGTCGGCCCCTCGGCCGTGGCCGCGAACGCCTCGTGGACCGGCCCCTTGGCGAGAACTTCGATGCCGTCGCCCTGCGCCGGCTGTTCCGGCTGCGCGGGGAAGCCGGGTTGGCCCGGCAGCGGTAGCGGGATCGGTGCCGGCTGGCCGGGCGGGAGGAGCGGAATCGGCTCTTGAGCGGGCGTGAACCCCGCGGTGAGGATCGCGATCAACGAGCCGAACACGCCGAGGGGCAGCACCTTCAGCAGTCGTTCGGTCATGGCAAACACCTCCGGCAACAGTGATGCGGGCGCTTCGAGCGTCGGGGTAACGCGCCGGCGGGCGGATCTTGCGCGTGCGAGCGGACTTGGGCGGCCGAGACTGCACGCAAAAGAGGTGCCGCCACCGCGACAGGTGTAACACCGGGCGCCGCGGCGGAAAAGGCGAAGTGTGTGAGGCGGGATCGGCGGGGAAAGCAGAAGAGCCGTAGATAACGCCGAATAGGTGCGAAGAGAAGACCCCACACCCGCGGCGAAGCGCCGCGACCTCTCCCCGTGAAGCACGGGGCGAGGTGGGCAACTCGCCTGTTCGTGAAGCTGCCCGCGCTGTTGAGCCACGCGGAGCCGCGGTGTCTTCACCTCGCCCCGTGCTTCACGGGGAGAGGTCGGCGAGTCTTCGAGCCGGGTGAGGGGTCTTCTCTACGCCTCGGCAACGGTGACCGGGTCCGGGGTGCCGAGCGGGGGCGGCGTGCTCGTCAGCGCCGCCCGGTCGATGCCCTTTTCCTTCTTGAGCTTGTTCAACTTGTTGTGCAGCGTGTCGCGGCTCACGTTCAGCAGCTTGGCCGCGTGGCTCACGTTCCCGTTGGTCTGGCGCATCGCGCGGCAGATGGCCCACTCCTCGATCTCGTCCATGTTCAGACTCGGCGGCGCGTCGGCCGCGGCGCTCGTAACCGGCAACGGGGCCACCAGTTCGGTCGCGCCGGTGGGCGGCAGCGCGTCGGCGTCGAGCGTGTCGCCCTCGCTCATCACCGCCGCGCTCTCGATGGCCGCGCGCAGCTGCCGCACGTTCCCCGGCCACGGGTGCGCCTGGAGCTTCCGCATCGCGGCGGACGTGAGCTTGAAGTTCCGCCGGCACTCGCTCGACACCTTCGCCAGGAAGAACGACGCCAGTTCGGGAACGTCCTCCGGGTGCTCGCGCAGCGGCGGCACGCGGATCGGGATCACCTTCAGCCGGAACAGGAGGTCCTGACGGAAGCGCCCGGCCTTCACGTCCTTGTCGAGGTCGCGGTGCGTGGCCGCGACGATCCGCACGTCCACCTTCAGGTCCGATGTCGCGCCGACCGGGCGGAACGCCTTCCCGTCGATCGCGCGCAGGAGCTTGGCCTGGCACTCCAGCGACAGTTCGCCCACCTCGTCGAGGAGCAGCGTGCCCTCGTCCGCCTGTTGGAAGAGGCCGGGGTGGTCGCGGTCGGCACCGCTGAACGCGCCCTTCTTGTAGCCGAACAACTCCGCTTCGAGCAGCGTCGGGGCGATGGCCGCGCAGTTGACGACGACGAGCGGCCCCTCGGCCCGGCGGCTGTTGCGGTGCAGGCCCAGCGCGACCAGTTCCTTGCCGGACCCGCTCTCGCCCTGTACGAGTACCGTGAACGGCTGCGGGGCGGCCTTGAGGATCTGCTGCCGCAGGTGAATGACCGCGTTGCTGCCGCCGATGATGTCGTCGGCCGCGGGCGTGTGGGTGCGGAGCCGGGAGTTCTCGGCCTCGAGGGTGCGCCGGGTGCGGAGGATTTCGAGGCCGTGCGCGAGGAACCCGCCGACGGCCTCGATGAACCGCACGTCGCGCTCGGCGAACGCGCGCCCGGACCGGTACACGTGCAGCGTCGCGAACGGCTCCCCGGACGCCTTCAGCGGGATGCAGATGGCGTCGGCGAACGCGGACAGCGAGTCGGTCGGCGGGTGCGACGCGCTCAGGTCCGGGAACAGCCAGATGGTCTTCCCCTGCGCCAGGGCCTGCGCGGTGAGTCGGCGGCTGAGCGGCACGTCGATGGCGGCCGACTCCGGCATCACGATCTTCGGACCGGGGTCGTCCGGGTCGAGGCTCAGGTACCCGGCGAGCTTCGCGGTGGTCTGGTTGAGGATGGCCCGGAGGGCGAAGGCGGTGAGGTCGTGCGGGGTCTTGGCCTCGACCGCCCCGGTCATGAACTTGCACAGGGCGGTGAGTTCATCGACGCGCAACTGCTTGGCGGCCGGCTCGGACGGCGGGTCGGCCGGCGCGACCCGGTCGCCCGGAACCTCGTGGATCTTGGTGACGTTGTGCGGGCTGTCGGGCGCGCCCTTCGCGGGCATGGGCATCGTCGCCGGGGCGTCCTTCGGCGGGCGCGCCGGGGCCTTCGGCTCCAGGACGATCTTCAGCACCACCTCGCCGATCTTGACCCGCTGGCCGTCGGCCAGTTCGACCGAGCCGTCGATGCGCTGCCCGTCCACGCGGGTGCCGTTGAGGCCGAAGTCGCGGACGTGCCAGTGCCCGTCCTCGAAGTAGATTTTGGCGTGCAGCCGGCTCGCCAGCTCGTCGCGCAGCACGAGGGTGTTGTCGCGGCTGCGGCCGAGGGTGACCGGCTGCCCATCGGGGGACAGGTCGAGCGTAGGCGGGACGCAGTCGCCGCCTTCGAGGGTGAGTCGCGCGCGCATCGGCGGAAGGCTCCCGGCCGGGCAACAACCGTTCGCTACGGCCAACTTTAGCACGCAATTCGCGTTCCGGTAGCCCCGGTCCGCCGTAAGGTGAATGGCGAACCCGGAGCGCGAGCGACGACTTCTGATTTCTGGCCCTCTCCCCTTGCGGGAGAGGGTGGCGAGGCTTGGCGAGCCGGGTGAGGGGCGAACCTCCGCGTATCAAGGCCGCTTTGCGTGATCTGGGTGGCTCAGCGCCCCTCACCCGTCGGCGAAGCGCCGACACCCTCTCCCGCAAGGGGAGAGGGCCAAGACACGTTCGCCCGAACATGAGGCCCCCATGCAGACCCGCATCGAAGGCGTCGCTTACGTACTCGGCGACAACATCGACACCGACCAGATCATCCCGGCCCAATACCTGACGTACAACCCGTCGATCCCCGCCGAGTACAAGATGTTCGGGAAGTACGCCCTCTCCGGCGTGCCGGACGGCGCGGCCGGGCTGCCGAAGGGGCACGTCCCGTTCCACACGCCCGGCGGGGACGAGTTCGTTTCGCCCTACACGATCATCGTGGGCGGGAAGAACTTCGGGTGCGGGTCGAGTCGCGAACACGCCCCGATCGCGCTGGCCGCGGCCGGCGTGGTGGCGGTGGTCGCCGAGTTTTACGCCCGCATCTTCTACCGGAACAGCGTGAACGGCGGCTACCTCGTCCCGCTGGAGACCAAGGACCGGCTGATCGACCGCGTCTGCACCGGGGACAAGTTGGTGATCGACATCGCCGCGGGCACGCTGACGAACGCGACGAGCGGCGACGCGTTCACGCTCCTGCCGCTGGGCGAGATCGCCCCGATCATCGAAGCCGGCGGGCTGTTCTCGTACGCGAAGAAGGTGGGGATGCTGAAGCAGTGAGCAGTGGGCAGTGGGCAGTGGAGCGGGTATTTGTTTTAGCCCCGGAGGGGCGACCGATGGTAGCCAGGGGTGGAGCGAGCGCCTCGCGAGCGCAACCCCTGGAACCGATGCGATAAATGAGTCGAAGCCCCGGAGGGGCGACAGCGCCATTGCGAAGGCTCTGCCGCCCCTCCGGGGCTTGGGGTTTTCTCCTTACGCCTACCAGGGGTTGCGCTCGCGAAGCGCTCGCTCCACCCCTGGCTACCATCGGTCGCCCCTCCGGGGCTGAAGACAAATACCCGCTCCACTGCCCACTGCCCACTGCTCACTTGAGCGGGAACTCGGCACCGGCGAGGTTGATGGGGTTCGCGCCGGGGATGTTCGGGCGGTTGAACAGCCGGCGGGTGGCCTCGTCCGTCAGCGGGTCGTTCACCTTCCCGGTCTTCAGTTCCAGTTCCATCTCGAACTTCTGCTCCTCCCACCGCAGCACCATCAGCGTCGGGTGCTGTACCACCTGCGCCGCGCCGGTCCGCGGGTCGGTGGTGCCGAGCGGCACGGTCTTCGCGTGCTTGATCTCGGCCGAGCAGATCGGCTTGCCCTTGGTGTCGCGGATCAGGTGCTTCTTCACCTGCGGCCGGGTGCCGGTGGCCGGGTCGCCGTCGAACACGATCTCCTTGACCACCGATACGCCGCCGGGCGTGACCGCGGGCCAACTAAGCGTGTAGGTGCGCTTGGGGTCGTCGATCTTGACGCTGTACTGGTTGTTCGGCGGGAGGGTGGACATGCCCAGCGCCTGCATCACCCAGTCCGGCTCGAACGGGATGCCGCCGGGGAGCTTCGCCCGTCCGGCCTCGAAGTCGGAGTGCGACGCGAACACGAACTGCGGCTTCACGGTGGGCGCGTCGAAGTACACCCAGAACTGGTCCGCGTTGGAGCCGAGATCGACCTTCGCCCCGATCGCCCCGCCGGTGCCGGTCATGCGGAAGTTGCGCGGCTGGCTGGCCGCGAGGCTCCCGCGCAGCGCCGGCAGCGGGACGCTGTGGTCGCTCGCCACGAGGCGCACGTCGCCGTAATTGAGCGACTGGAGCCGCGAGGACCGCTCGTTCAGGTACGTCACGAACTGGTCCGGCTGGGCCTTCGGCAGCGGGCCGGTGCCCTTGTCCTTATCGGTCTTCCCGATGCCGTGGTCTTCGAGCCACTTGCACCCGGCGAGCGGGAGCAGCACGGCGGCGAGGAGCAGGACGCGGCGGAGGGTTTGCATGGGGGTTTCGTGTTTGGTGTTTCGAGTTTCGGTGAGTCGGCTCACTCCCATCCCAACACGCGGAACACTTCGGTCTGCACGGCGGCGATCTGCTCGTCGGTCAACCGCGGGTCGATCACGTGATGCACCGCGCCGCCGCGGGCGTCGCGGACGATCAGCACGTCGCGGCCCTGGGCGTCGCGGGCCGCGTCCTCGAACTTGAACCGCTTGCGGCGCATCAGGAGCAGCGCCGCGACGTAGCGGAAGTTCAGCCCGTCCGGGTCGCCGCTGCCCTTGAGCCGGTCGAAGCAGTCGAGGAGCAGGTCGTCGTTGACCACGGGCTTGCGCGGCTTGTGGTCGGCGGCCGGCACCTTGCCCGCCCAGTACGCGACCGCGCCTTGCGGCGGGCCGGGCCAGGCGTCGGCCGCGAAGTCGGTGCGGACCATCTTGCCCGCGCTCGCCGCGAGAACGGCGAAGAACCGGTCGCCCGGCTTCAGCTCGCGCCCGGTGGCCGCGCACACCCGCGCCAGCCCCTGAATGTCGTAATCGGTCATCTGAGCCTCAAAGTAGTCCGCCACGCTGTGGCGGTCTTCGCGTTCTGTCGAGAAGACCGCCACGGCGTGGCGGACTACTTTCCAGACGCATCGTACCCCGCGGGCGGTGCCGCGGGCCATCACGGTCGGGGCAACGGAACCCCGGTTCCCGGTGCGGGCGTAAGGGTTGTTCCGGCCGGGGCGTTCGGGGGGGCCGCGGGGAGCAGGCGCTCCAGTTGCTCGCGGACCGAATACCCGGTTTCCGCACCCACCCCGGCGAACGTCCACCGCACCACCCCGCCGCCGTCGATCACCACGAACCGCGGCACTGACTCGACGCCGAAAGCCGTCTCCGCTTGCGCGCCGTCGTAAATCGGGACCGTCAGTTTGCGCCGGTCGCGGTCCTTCAACCCGGTCGCCGTGTCACCCCAGATCGCCAACGGGACGATCGCGGCGCGCGTGCCGTGCTTCTGGTGAAGCGCGTCGGCGACGGCGAGCGCGAGGTCGGTCGTTTCGCCGCCCGGTTTGAAGAACACTAGCACCGCCGGCTTCCCGCGGCTCTCCGCGAGCCGAAACGGACCCGCGGTAAAGTCGGCCGCGACCCGCCCCGGTTCCGGCCACACGGTACGCTTCGGCGCGACGCCCGGTCCGATTCCGATCGCCGCCGGCGCGGCCTTCGTCACGGTCTCGCCCCGGCGGGCCGCGTCCAGTTGGCGGCGCACGGCCAGCACCGCCTCGCGGTACGGGCTGGACGCGTCCGCTTCGGCCGCCAGGTACGCGTCGAGCTTCGCCATGCGCGTCTCGAACAACTTCGGCCCGTGCTTCACCGCGTTCGGCAGGAACGGGGCGACATCGGCCGCCGCGGCGAACGCGGTCTCCACGTCCCGCCGGTAGCGGTCGAACGTGCGGCCGATGACGCGGGTCTGGTCCTTCAGTTCGTACTTCACCTCGACCCACGCGGCGAGTTCGGCCGCCAGCCCGTCGCGGTGCCGGACGACGCGGTGGACCTTCCGCGCGGTGCCGTCGAGGGCCACCCACGCGGCGTCGGCGCGGTGCCACGCCGGCTGCCCGCCGACCGGCTTCGCCCAGTTCGCGTGCTGCTGGTTCATAATCAACAGCGTGCAGCGCTCGGCGGTCACGGCGGCGGTGCCCTGCGCCTGCCACGCCTCGGCCGGGCGGTTCGGGTCGGCGGACGCGACCGCCCACGGCTCGTCCGGCGCGGACCGCGGCGGCCGGGGCGGGAACATGCCGAACTCGAACGGGGCGGAGTTGTCCAGCGGGCTAGCGGGAAGGGTGCGCGCGGGCGTCTTGGCGTCCAGCGCGAGCGGCGGCGGCCCGACGGGGAGCAGCAGGTGAACGGTGCCGTCGGCGTGAACGCGGACGAGGTCGAGCCGGGCGGCCGGCGGGGCGGCCCGCTCCGGCGCGCCGCCGGTGATCGAGCCGACCGCGCCCGCCACCGCGTCGTCGGTGCGGCGGAGGAGCGTGAGAACGGCCACGTCCGCCCACGCCTCCGACTTCTCCAGCACCAGCACGCGGATGTCGAGCTTCTGCGCGCGGCGGAACCGGTTGCCGGGCCGGTCCACGGCCTCTTCCACCGTGCCGACGAACGTCAACTCGTCGCCCTTCGCCAGGCCGGATGGCTCCAGCGGCGCGGCGGGACAGAGCAGGGCGAGTGCGAGGAAACCGCCGGTCACGGGCACCTCTCGGCGCGGGCGGGTGAGCCGTTCGACCGGCGGACTATAGCGGCGCGCGGCGGCGATGCAACGCCAACCCCCTTGCCCGGCGCATCCCGCGCAGATACCGTGTTCGTCGTGGGTCGGCTTCGGCGGGGCGTTCGAAATCCACGGGCTTACTGGCTACCGACAGCCGCCCTTCCAGGGCTAAGAAAAGACCGCACCGCCTTGAAGCCCTGGAAGGGCGGTTGTCGGTAGCCAGTGGGCGTAAGCCCCTGGTTCTTACTGGTTCCGAGCGTGTCGAGTTACAATTCCCGTGCTTGCTCCGAGGTCGTGCCGTGGCCCTGTTCCTCGTGTTCCTGATGCTGTTGATCGGCCTGTTCGCCCTGTTCCTGGGCGGCGGGATCGTGGCCCAGGGATACCTGTACCAGAACCCGGCCGCGCGGATGCCGCTGCGGGCGCTGGCCGCCGCGGCGCTCGTCGGCGGGTTCGTGGCGCTGTGGATGCTCATCGACCAGCGCAGCCCCGGCCGGTACGACACGTTCTTCAACTTCTCACCGCACACGACGGTCGAACTCCAGGAGTTCGAGGCGGTGCGGTGGACGGGGGCCGGCGGCAAGTTGAAGCTCGACGCGAGCGGCAACCCGACCGAAACGGCGGTGAAGTTCAAGCGGGCGTCCGGCGGGAAGGGGACGCAGTTCGTGGAGGACGGGAGCGGCGAGCCGTTCAAGCGCAACGGCACCACGAGCGGCGGCGCGCAGTACATGACCGGCGCGATCCGCGTGAAGGGGCCGGGCGACGCCGACTGGGTGCGGTACAACGCGACCCTGAAGGAGAACCCGCAGACGAAGGAGAAGACCTACCCCCCGGACCCGCGGTTCGAGGAGGAGAAGGGGAGCCGGTACGTCGAGGTGCATCTGCCCGGCACGCTGTTCGTCCCCAGCACGGGCACGATCGTGGTGTCCCTGGTGTTGAACTTCGCGCTCCTGCTGGTCTGGGTGCTGGCGTTCTGGCCGATCCTGCGGTTCTCGCTCGGCCACGCCCTCATCTTCGGGGGCGCGCTCGCGCTGGTCACGATGCTGGCCGTCCTGCCGATCCTGTTCAAGCAGAACCGCGCCCCGAAGGCGCCCGCCCCGGCCGCGGTGACGATGCGAGCCGCGGACCCGGTCGCGGCGGGGTGAGTGAGCGCGGTGGGGGACGGTTCACCCCGTCGCCTTCTAGGTATTGACCTCCCCCCTTGCGGGG
>JAYUBA010001372.1:0-3167 GCA_043741075.1 Frigoriglobus sp. | reverse complement strand
GGGCTTTGCCCAAGTATTCCGTAAGTCCTTATCCGTGACCTCTGGAATCGCCGTAAGTCCTTATGATTGGTCGCGGCGGGGCATTCGTTGGGCAAAGCCCACAAAGGGCCACAAAGAAGACAGCGCGCAGTGTTGGAAGAGAACGCAGCCTTTACTAGTTTTTTGAACTCTTCTCGTTCTTCTTGGTGTTCCTTTGTGTTGATCTTTGTGCCTTTGTGGTGAAATCTTCTGCCTGGGAGTTCGCTCATGCTGCACATCGGCGATTCGGCCCGGCTCGGCCGCCGCGACTTCCTTCGCGTCGGCTCGCTCGCGCTCGGCGGCTTCTCGCTGCCGTGGCTCATCCCCACCGCGCACGGGGGCACGAAGCTATCCGAAGCCGGCAAGCCGGTCACGGACAAGTCGGTCGTGTTCCTCTTCCTCCACGGCGGACCGAGTCAGTTCGAGACGTTCGACCCGAAGATGACGGCACCCGCGGAAATCCGCTCCGCGACGGGCGAGATCAAGACCGCGATTCCGGGCGTCACGTTCGGGAGCTCGTTCCCGAAGCTCGCGAAGATGGCCGACCGGCTCGCCGTCGTGCGGTCGTTCGTCCCCGGCGACGCGAACCACGACATCAAGACCATCGTCGGGAAGGACTCGTTCGGGGCGAACATCGGCAGCGCCTACGCCAGCGCGGCCGGCGGCAGCAACCCGGCCAACGGGATGCCGACCAACTGCGTGCTGTTCCCGCGCGCGGTCGATCCGAACGCCGGGGCGGAGCAATCTGGGTTCGGCAAGTTCGCGTCCACCGGACCGTTCCCCGCGAGCACGGCCCCGTTCCAACCGGACGGCAACGGCTCGCTCAAGAAGGACATGAAGCTGAACCTGCCGATGGACCGACTCGACGACCGCCGCGCGATGCTCGCCGCGTTCGACCGGGCGAAGGCCGGGTTCGACGCGAACTTCGAGGGCGTGGACGTGGCCCGGCAGAAGGCGTTCAGCATCCTGCTCGGCGGCGTCGGCGAAGCCTTCGACGTGACGAAAGAGGACGCGAAGACGGTGGGCAAGTACGACACCGCGAAGTTGTTCGACGCGACGACGATCGACAAGAAGTGGAACAACCACAAGCACTACGCGGACAACGCCCGCACGCTCGGCAAGCTGATGCTGCTCGCCCGCCGGTTGGTCGAACGCGGCGCGGGGTTCGTCACGGTCACGACGAACTTCGTGTGGGACATGCACGCGGACGTGAACAACGCGACGATGACCGAGGGCATGTCATACATGGCCCCGTCGCTCGACCACGCGGTGAGTACGTTCCTCGACGACCTCCGCGACCGCGGCCTCGAGGACAAGGTACTGCTGGTGGTGTGTGGGGAGATGGGCCGCTCGCCGCGGATCAACGCGAAGGGCGGGCGCGACCACTGGGGCAACCTGGGACCGCTGTTGCTCGCGGGCGGCGGGTTGCCCGAAGGTGTTGTGATCGGCAAGTCGTCGGCCAACGGCGGCGACCCGAACTCCGACCCGGTGCGCGTCCCGAACCTGATCGGCACGATCATGCACACGCTGTTCGACGTGGGCAAACTCCGCATCGCGCGCGGCGTCAGCCGCGAACTCCTCACGATGTCCGAGTACACGCCGATCCGCGGCCTACACGGGTAATTGAGCGAACGGCCGGCGTAACAACGTCGCTATACATCGAGCCGCGACCGGTCAAGATTCTTGCAGGCGGTTCGCGCGACTCGTCTACGCAGTGGGCGGCGGTTCGTTCAGACTACTCGCGGGCGCGCCGATGATTTGGTTCAGGCTGTCGTGATCGAACCAATGCGGAGTTCCACCGGGGGCCATGAACACCGCGACACCGTCTCGTACGACGATCGCCTTCGGGTGATCGACCTCGAATCTCTGACCGCCATGGAGTTCGACCGTAAAGACCTGGAACGGCCTCCGATCTTGGAGACCGCGTAACAGGTTGTCAAAGTTGTCAGCCGTCATCGGGCGCGCCTCCTGAGTGGTCTTTTCTGAAGATATTGTAACCCGACATCGTATCAGCCTCAAGCCGTCACCTCACCCTGCCCTAAACACCGCGACCGCGCCCGTGCCGCACCCGGCGGCGAGGCTCTTGTCGTCCGGGGACCACGCCACCGCCGACGCCTCCCCGCCCGCGAACTGGAACTCGCCCACCTGCGCGCCCTTGCGGTTCGTCGGCTGCCACAGCAGAACCTTGCCGTCCAGCGCCGCGGACGCGAGCAGGAACCCGCGCGCCTGGTACGCCAGCGCGGTGATGTTCGACTCCGGGTCGTGCCCGACGAGCATCGTCGGCTTCGTCCCCTCGGGGCCGTTCGGACCGCCCTGGCAGTCCCAGATGCACACCACCGGGCCGCCGCCGGTCGCCATGTAGCGCGACGAGAACTCCCACGCCAGCTCCCGCACCTTCGTCCGGTAGCCCCACATCTGGAGGTCGCGCGACTCGTCGTAGTACCAGAAGTGGACCGTCGAATCCTGGTTGCCGTGCGCCAGAATCTTGCCGTCGGGGGACCACGCGAGCGCGAGCGGCGACCCCTTCCACGCGAGCACCTTCACCGGGTCGGCGCCCGCGAGCGGGTCGTAGGTGGTGGCCGAGCCGTAGGCGAGCAGCGTGAGGCTGTTGGTGCCCGGCCGCCACTTCAGGTCCATCACCGTGCCGGCTTGCGGCGGAAGCTCGCGCACGAGGTTGCCGGCCGAATCCCACACCTTGGTTTTCTTCCCCGCGGCGGTCGCGAGGTACTGGCCGGACGGGTGCCACACCAGCTTTTCCGCCCACGGCGCGCCGGCGTCCAGCGACTTTGCCTCTTGGCCCGCGGTCGTGTCCCATACGCGGACTTTGCCGTCCTGACCGACCGACGCCAGAAGCGCGCCGGTGGGTTGCCACGCGAGCGCGGCCGTGCCGAACCCGTGGCCCTTCAGTTGGTGGACCGGCTTGCCGGTGTTCGCGTCGAAGACGGTGATGGGTCCGCTCACCGCCGCGACCGCGAGGCGCGACGCGTCCGGCGACCACGCGACGCCGATCGCGTGATCGGGGACCGACGCCTGCCACACCGGGCGGAGCCGGTTCTCGGCCTTACCGAAGATGCTGCTAATACGAGCCATGAGGGGAATCCAAGAGTTAAAGGTTTAGCCGCGAGCCGGAGGCGAGCGCGGAGGTCCGC
>JAYUBA010001371.1:0-3171 GCA_043741075.1 Frigoriglobus sp. | reverse complement strand
TGCTTCCGCCCTGACCAGGTTCACACCTTCAGGTCGGTCAGGCCCCCACCCCTCCAAACCCCGGCAGCGCTATTTGCTAAGCCGCGAGCGGCTTATTTTTTCGTCTGACCACGAGCGAAGATGCTGGCGACGAAGTTCAGCACGTCGGTCGCGCTGGATTCGTTATAGCCGTAGTTGCGGATCAGGCGACTCTTCACCACGTCGATTTTTTCCTGCGTCGCCTTGTCCACCACGTTCGACACCAGGCTGCTCAGCTTGATCGAGTCCTTCTGGTCCTCGAACAGCTTCAGTTCCAGCGCCTTCTGGAGCCGCTCGTTGGTCTTGTAGTCGAACTTCTTGCCGTCGATGGCGAGCGCCCCGATGTAGTTCATGATCTCGCGGCGGAAGTCGTCCTTGCGGCCCTCCGGGATGTCGATCTTCTCTTCCACCGACCGCATCAGGCGCTCGTCCGGCTCCTCGTAGTTGCCGGTGTAGCGGTTGCGCACCTTCTCCCGCTGCGTGTAGGCGCGGACGTTGTCCATGTAGTTGCCGCACAGCCGGATGAGCGCGTCCTCGTCGGCCGCGATCGCCCGCTGCACCTCGTTCTTGACGATGTCCTCGTACTCCTCGCGCACCACCGACAGCAGTTCCTTGTAGCGCCGGAGTTGGTCGTCGTCCTTGATGAGCGAGTGGTTCCGGAGGCCGTCCTCCAGTTCCTTCATCACCATGAACGGGTTGATGTTGTCCTCGGTCGGGTGCGCCACCAGCGCGTTCGAAATCTTGTCCTGGATGTACCGCGGGCTGATGCCGAGCATGCCCTCGTGGACCGCGTCGCGCTTCAGCTCGATGACGTTGTCCTCGGTGAAGCCGGGGAGCGTCTTGCCGTTGTACAGCTTCATCTTCTGGAGCACGCTGAGGCTGGCGTGCTTGGGCGGGTTGAGCCGCGTCAGCACGGCCCACATGGCGGCCACCTCGACGGTGTGCGGGGCGATGTGCTTGCCGCGCACCTTCTCCGGGCTGTAGTCCTTCTCGTAAATCTTCACCTCGTCGCGCAGTCGGGTGACGTAGGGGATGTCGATCTTCACCGTGCGGTCCCGGAGCGCCTCCATGAACTCGTTCTCCTGGAGCCGCCGGTATTCCGGCTCGTTCGTGTGCCCCAGGATCACCTCGTCGATGTCGGTCTGCGCGAACTTCTTCGGCTTGATCTTGTGCTCCTGCGACGCGCCGAGCAGGTCGTACAGGAACGCCACGTCCAGCTTCAGCACCTCGATGAACTCGACGATGCCGCGGTTGGCGATGTTCAGTTCGCCGTCGAAGTTAAAGGCGCGCGGGTCCGAATCGCTGCCGTACTCGGCGATCTTGCGGTAGTTGATGTCGCCGGTCAGTTCGGTGCTGTCCTGGTTCTTCTCGTCCTTGGGCTGGAAGGTGCCGATGCCGATGCGGTCCTTTTCGCTCAGCACGAGCCGGTACACCTTGATCTCGCTGGCGAGCATCTTGAGCCAGTCGCCGTCGTACTTCGCGAGCCGCGTCTTGTACTCGTACCGGCTGTACGGGCTGAGGTCGCCCTTGATCGCGACCTCGTACCGGTTCGGCTTCTTGCTCTGGTCGTTGAGCATCGTCAGGATCTGCGCCCGGTGCTCCTCGGGCACCAGTTGCAGCGGCTCGCCGTGCATCGGGTCCTTCGACCACCCGCTGCCGTCCTCGTTCTTCCACGAGAAGCTGAACAGCATCCCGGCGTCGGACCGGCTGTACTCCTCCAGCCCGCGCTTGAGGAGCCGCGCGATGGTGGACTTGGCGCTGCCGACCGGGCCGTGCAGCAGGATCACGCGGCGCTCGGTGCCGTACCCCAGCGCGGCGCTCATGAACGTGTTCACCAGTTGCATGAGCGGCCGGTCGAGGCCGTAGATGCCGTCGCCGTGGCGGGCGGCGAACTCGGTGAAGAACTTGTACCGCGGGATCTTGTCCTTGTTCTCGTACACGTCCTCGGTGCCGTGCGACAGGATCATGTCGTACAGCCGCTGGAACGCAGTGCGGGTGACGCCGGGCGCGTCCAGAACGGTGGTGAGGTAGTCCGCGAACGTGCCCTCCCAGTGGAGCTTCTTGTACTCGGTGGTGTCGAGGTGGGTCCGCAGGGTATCGAGGATTGCCGTGGCGGTGGCCATGGTGAAGGAGTCCTCCGTGGGCGGCGCGGGGGCGCCGGTGTGCTGCTCGTCCGGCAAATTCGGCACCGCTCGTGGCACCCGCGTTCGGATCAGGAGGGTGCCGACGGCCCGGCCCGTGGCGGCTGCGGTCAGCCGGTGGCCGTGCGGGAGCGGGAGGGGAGCGCCGGCTTCCACTGCCGGACGTGGAAGCCCCGGTCGAGTGGGCGAACGGGCCGAGTCAGCGTAACGGGTCGCCGGTCGCGCCGCAAGCCCGCACCCCCCGCGCGCCGTCCGCCGCGTTCTCAAGTGCTACCGCATTCTACCCCCGCACCGTGTCCGTCTCCAAGAGTAGATGTCCGGCGCGACGGCACTTGCGCCCGTTCGCCGCGCCGCAAACGGAACACCGGATGAACGCACGCGGGGCCGGATTTTTTCCGCCGCGCCCCGTCAGAGACCCGGCCCGGCGCAACTCGGCTTGCGCGGAACGCTCCCATAACGTACACTTCGACACGCGGTTTGCCGGCCCTTGCCCGCCCGCGGATAATGGAGCGGCCGTGAAGCCCCACTTTAGGGGCGACAGGCCGCGAGGACCGGTGGCCGAGGAACGAACCGCTTTCACGGACGAAGGAGACAGACATGCGGAACCTGCTCGCACTGTTCGGGCTGCTGGTGATCGGATTCGCCGGCACCGGCTGGTACATGGGTTGGTACAAGTTGAGCTACTCGCGGAACACCGACGGCAACATCCAGATCAAGACGGACCTGGACACGAAGAAGGTCGAAAGCGACTCGTCGAACTGGTTCAAGAACGCCGCGACGGTGGTCGGCACCCAAGCCGAAAAGGCGGCCCAGGACGCGAAGACGAACGCCCCTGAGGGCGCGCCCGGTGCCACGCCCGGTCCGGGCGGGTCGTCCCCAAGCTCCCCGTTCAACCCGCTGACGCCGCCCCCGCAGACCGCGCCGGTCGCCCCCCAGGGGCCGTTCGCGCCCGACCGCGGTCCGATCCAACTCTTCCCGCCGAAGTAGATGCAGTTGGTCCTGGCGAACCCGG
>JAYUBA010001370.1:0-10263 GCA_043741075.1 Frigoriglobus sp. | reverse complement strand
GGCGAAGCGCCGCCACCCTCTCCCGCAAGGGGAGAGGGCCGGAAATAGAGCGCCCGACCTCCTGCTCGCTCGCCAACAACTACTTCACCTTCTTCCTCTCCTTCAGGTCGTACTTCTCGTTGGGGAACACCTCCTCGTAGTCCTTCTCGCCATCGGGCTTCTTCGCCGTGTCGTAGAACGCGACCTTGCTCTTGCCGACCACCTCCGCGGTGCCGCCGGTGACCACGATCGCGGTGCCCTCGTCCAGCCCGATGCCGAGGTACTGCGGGTACTCCTTCATCAGCCCGGTCATGTCGGCCGTGCGCTTGCGCGCGAAGAAGTGCTGATCGACGGCGCACCCCGGCAGGTAGCCGAAGCCCCGCTCGTAGCCCTCCGCGGCCATCACCGCGTTGCCGAGCGGGTGGCCGCGCGGCATGTAGTCGCTCTGGATGCTCGCGCCGGCCGAACTGCCGCCGATCGCGCCGCCGCGGGCCAGCACGTCGCGGAACCGCTTCTCGGTCAGGGTGCCTTCGTAGGAATCGACGAACCGCCACTGCCGCCCGCCGCTGAACCACACGCCCTTCGCCTTCGTCAGCACGTCCGAGAACTTCGGGTCGTCGGCCTCCTTGCGGTCGCGGGTGTGCAGCGCGACCACGGCCTTCGCCCCGAACTTCTTGAGGACCTTCTCCTCGACGCTCTCCGGCGCGAGCGGGTCTTCCATCGCGCTGGTGACGACCACGATTGTGGAATCCACGCCGCCCGCGAGTTCGATGAACCGCTTCCAAATCTCCGGCCCCGCGCCGCCCCCGCCGACGATGACGAGCGCCCCCTTCGACACAACCGCTTCCGGCGGCTTCGCGGGTGGGAACGGCGCGCGCGCGGCGCGGTTCAGCGCCGCGCGCTGGAGCTGAACCAGGTCGATGAGCGACCCGGCCTTGTACTCCTCGTTCGCGGCCGGCTTGCCCGCGCCCTTCGCCACGCAGATGGTAACGGGCGATTCGCCGATCACGCGCCCGACGCGCCCGCGAATCACCAGACCGGAGTCCTCGGCGAAGGTGAAACCGACGGAGCCGGGTCTCTTCGCGACCGCCGCTTTGAGGTCGCCGGTTCCCGTCACGAAGCCGGGAAGAATGCCGAGGTCGGCGAGCGCGGGCGCACCGGCACTGCCGCCGATCGCCCCGCCGCGGGCGTGGAGCTTCTTCAGCTCCGCTTCCACGGGTGTGCCGCCGTACACCTTCGCGAACGGCTCCGCGTCCGTGCCCTCCAGCCACACCGCGGTGGCTTCGGCCAGTGGCTTCGCGAGCTTCGGGTCGCCCGCGGCCTTGGGGTCGGCGGCGTGAACGAACTCCACCGAGAGCGGTTTGAGCTGCTCCCACGGTTCGACCGCCTTGGGGTCGGAGCCGATGACGACGATCTTCGCCTTGCCCTTGCCGGCGAGGTCGAAGAACGCCTTGCGTGCGTCCGCCGGCACTTTACCGCCGGCGATGACGAGCGGCCCCGGCAGCCCGCGCGGGTCGAGCGGGTCGGCGGCGCGCAGCGCCGGCGCGACGAGCGCGGACGCGAACAGTACCGCGCAGAAGAAGGCACGAGGCCGCATGAGGTTCTCCGGTAGGGATCACACCCGCACGCCGGGGCGGCGGCGGAGCCGGCGGGCCAGGGGCGCGGGGAGCGCGTTGCCGCCGAGTGTACACGACGCGAGCCGCGGGAGCACCGAGCGGTCGGTCAATCGTTCCGGACCGGTCGCGAGCCGGTTGTCGTTCAGTTCGAGCTGGATCAAGTTGCCGAGCGCCGGTGCCGCGACCAGCGCCGCGACGGCCGGGTCCGTGAGCCGGCACCGGTTCAGGCCGAGGCGCGTGAGCGACGCGAACCGCGGGTCGGTGAGCTTCCGCGCGGCCCGCGCGCCGAGCGGCCGGCCGGACAGTTCGAGGTGCCGCAGGTCGGGCATGTCGAGCCTCGCGAGGAACCGCTCGAAGTGCGCCGGCGTGAGGCGGTCGCGCGCGTCGCGCGCGTAGCCGGACAGGTCCAGCGCCCGCAGCCCGCGGAGCGCCGGGTTCGCGGCCAGCGCGGCCAGCCCGGTCGGGCCGATCATCGCGTGCGACAGGTTCAGGTGCCGCAGCGCGCGGAACGTTTTAGACGCGACGACCGCCTTCGTACCGGTCGGGCCGAGTTCGTTGAACGCCAGGTCGAGGGCGGTCAGCGCCCCGGCCCACGGGGCCGCCGCGAGCGCCGCGCCGGCGCCCGGTCCGATGCCCCCTTCGCGCAGGTCCAGCGCGCGGAGCGCGAACCCGTCGGCCGCGGCGAGTTCGCCCGCCCGCCCGTCGCTCATGTTCCCGCCCGCCAGGCGGAACCGCGTGAGGGCCGGGAACGCGCGCGTCCGGGCGAAGGCGCGCCACGCGGCGACCGGGAAGTCGTTGCACGACAGGTCGAGGGTGTGCAGGCGCGGGAGCGCGGGGAGCCGCCCGAGTTCCTCGAACGTCTCGTCCGGCAGGCCCTCGGCCAGGACCAACTCGCGGAGCCGGCGGAACCAGCCCGCGCCCGCCAGCGCGGCCAGCCCGGCCGGGCCGATCCCGTGGCAGTTCGGCGAGAACCACTCCAGCCCGTCCCACGGGGCCGCGGCGAGCGCCGCGCACGCCCCGTCGCTCCCCGCAAACGCCAGCGACAGGCCGCGCAGGTTCCGCAGGTGCCGGCACTTCGTCAGGAGCCGCACCGCCTCGTCGGAATCGTCGGCGGAGTGGTCGCGGTACACGGTGAGCTGCGCCAGCCCGGCCAGCACCGGCTGCTTGAGGAGCGCGGCGAGCTGGGCGGTGGTGGAGTACCCGAAGACCAGCCACCGCGTCGGGAGCGCGTCGAACGCCCGCGCGAGGCCCGACGCGAGGGCGCGCATCGCCCGCGCGCCGGACCGCTCGGGGCCGGTGAACTCGAGGAACCGGGGGAACCCGCGGTGCGACCGCCACCACCAGTGCGACCCGCCCTCGACGGCCAGCCCGCCGGGGAACGTGGGCCGCGGCCCCGGCGCGTGCGCGGTGAGCCACAGCCGCAGTTCCTCGTCGCGGTCCGCGAGCGCCGGGTACTCCGGGTCGTCCGGTTCGGCCGCCGCGAGCCGGCACTGGACGCGCAGGAACTCGGCCTCCTCGGCCCGGTCGTTCTCCTGGAGCCAGTCGGCGTACACGAGGCGCGGCGTGTCGTCGTCCGGGTGGCGCACGATCGCGCGCAGCAGTGCGTCGGCGTCGGTCATGGTGTCGAAATGATACTCGAACCATAGCAGACGTCGAACGCCCGTCGTCGCGAAGATCGACGACGGTTTTCTCTTGTACGGACGAGGCGTCCGCGCTATAGTGAACGGGCTATCACATTCTCGTGTCGGGACGTGTCATGAGCGACCACAGCCGCATCGAATGGACCGACGCGACCTGGAACCCGGTTCGCGGCTGCACCAAGATCAGCCCCGGCTGTACCCACTGTTATGCTTCGACGTTCGCGGAGCGCTTTCGCGGCGTGCCGGGCCACCCTTACGAACAGGGGTTCGACCTTCGTCTCGTGCCGGAGAAACTGGCGGAGCCATTTCGCTGGACGGCCCGCCGGCGGGTGTTCGTCAACTCCATGAGCGACCTGTTCCATCCGGAAGTCCCCGACGCGTACATCGTTCGCGTCGCGCGCGTCATGGCCGCAGCCGATTGGCACACCTACCAAGTGCTGACGAAGCGGTCCGAGCGGATGGCCGAACTGCTGCGCACGGAATTGCGGTTCGCGGCCGATCTGCCGCACGTGTGGTGGGGGGTGAGCGTCGAGAACCGTCGGCACGGGTTGCCGCGTATCGACCACCTCCGGGCCGCGCCGGCCGCGGTGCGGTTCCTGTCGGTCGAGCCGCTGTTGGAAGACCTGGGCCGGGTCGATTTCACGGGCATTCATTGGGTGATTGTGGGCGGCGAGAGCGGTCACGGCGCGCGGCCGATGGCGGCGGAGTGGGTGCGCTCCCTCCGCGACCAGTGTCGCGAAAGCGGCGCGTCGTTCTTTTTCAAGCAGTGGGGCGGGGTGCGCAAGAGCGAAACCGGGCGCAAGCTCGACGACCGGACGCACGACGACCAGCCGGCCGTACGAGAGGCCGAGATGCCCGCCCGCCGCGTGCGGTTGCAGATGGTCGAAGATTCCCAAGCGGTTGAGAGGGACGTGAACCGATGAGCCTCGCAGACGCGAACGCGGAGTATTGGGTCGAGTATTCCAATCTCCAGCACGTCAAGCACGAACTGATTCGGCACTACCTGAACGGCTGGTTCCCCAAGATGACTCTGGGAGCTACCGGGTGTAAGCGCCTGCTTTACATTGACACCCACGCTGGACGCGGAAGACATCTCCAAGGGCAACTGGGCTCGCCGTTGGTTGCTTTGACGACTTTGTCGGATCATCAGGCACGGGACCGGATTCTCAAATCCGCAGAGGTCCGCTTCCACTTCATCGAGCGAGACGAACAGAACCTCGCCGCCCTGAATCTTGAGCTGAACGCGCCCTCGCTCCCAGCGAATGTGGTCGTCACACCCGAATCGGGAGATTGCTTCCAGATAATCGAGCGCGGTATCGCAAGTGTCGAAAACGTGGGGCAAGCATTTCCGCCCAGCTTTATCTTCGTTGATCCTTATGGCTTCAAACTACCCGGCCAACTCCTTCGCAAGCTGATGAGTTACCCGAAGGTCGAATTGTTCGTAAACGTCATCTGGCGCGAACTCGACATGGCAATCCAACAGGTGCGCGGAAACAAAGCGCCGCAACCGACGAAGATACCGCGGAACCAAGCGAGTCTGTTTGACGACGATCCTGAATTTCTACCAGTCCCGTCCGCGCAACGTCGCCCAGCCAACCCACAGAATCTGATACCCACACTAAATACCGTGTTCGATGGCGATGCATGGCGGGGCATTGATGCTCCAGACGCCGATGGTCGGGCGGAACAATGCGCTGACCTCTTCCGAACCATCACCAAAGCGCGATGGGGGACACATATTCGGATGCTCGACAATGGGCGAGTCCGGTACTTCCTTCTGCATCTGACCAACCACGATGACGGTCGCGACCTCATGAAGGATTGCATTTGGAAAGCGTGTCCAGCGGGCGGCTTCTCGGCAAGTAAAGCCGACAGTCCCAGACATCAGTTCCTCATCCAGCCTGAACCTGATTTGACGCCGCTTTGCGCCTGGGTTCGGGAGAAGCTCACGAGCGGTGCAAAGCGTTGGCATGAGTTGGGGTATTTGCTTCGTGAAGAACTCTGGCGTGACACGCACCTGAATCAGGCACTCCGCGAGATGCGAACAGCAGGTGAGATTCAAGCCACTGGCAAGTTCTTCCCCAAGCACAACCCGCTTCTCAGCCTCACCGCAAAGCGAGGTTGAGTTCTTACCTCACCCCATCGGCCGGCGGAACTCCTCGAATAGAGCGGCGTCCATGCGAAATGACGGTCTGAATTCGGGCGTCGAGAAGGTACAATGCAGTTGTTCCGAGTTCCACCGAGGGGACCATGACTGAACTCACTCCCGAACCCGTATCGTCCGAGGAAGTCGTACCCGAAGGGGTGCGCCAGGCGCGGGCCGCGTTCCTACGCGACTTCGACGCGCTGTTCACAGACCCGAAAATTCGCGGGCGCTACGTCGTCTACCACAAGGACCGGCGGGTCGCGGTGGCCAAAAAGTTTCGCGCCGCGTGCGACGAAGCCGAGCGCCTGAACCTTCCGACGGGAGAGTACCTCGTCCATCAGGTCTCGACCGCTTGGGCCGCGGAGGAGCGAGAGGCGAAGATTGAAGATGACCTGGACGCGATTTGACCATGCCCCGCCTCCTCGACCGAATGCCGTTTCTCACCCACGAAGACGAGGTCGTCGTCCGCGGCGAGCGTGTGCGCGTCCGGGCCAACCAAATTATTCTGTGGGTGAGTTTAACGCTGCGGCGGGTGAAAGCCGCGAATCCGGCCGCGATTCCGTTCCCGGTCGTCCTCGATACCGGTCACACGCACAGTCTCGCGATTCAGGAACGTCACCTCGTCGAGTGGGCGGGCTTTCGTCCCGACGCCTTATCGCCCCTGAATCACGTCCGGGAGCGCGGGCAGCGGGTTCCGCTCCGGGAGGCGAACATCTGGGTTCACCCGAACGTGCGCGGGGTGCGCGACGAACTCGCGGAGCGCTCGCCGCACTTGGTCGAGGCCCAGCGGGGAATTGCCGTGTACCCGGCGGGCGATTTCCCACGGCTTCCGCTTCTGGGGCTTCGGGCGATCGCGGAAAACGCCCTGACGTTGAACATCGACGGGTCGAAGCGGACCGCGACGTTGCGCACCTCGCTTCGGTGGTGGCCCTTCGGCTAGCGACCCACTTGCTCTCACCCCATCAGCGCGCGGAACTCCTCGAACAGGTAGCCGGAGTCGTGCGGGCCGGCCGCCGCCTCCGGGTGGTACTGCACGCTGAACACCGGCATCTCGACGTGCCGCAGTCCCTCCAAGGTGTTGTCGTTCAGATTGATGTGCGTCGGCACCACGCCCTTCGGGAGCGTCGCGGGGTCCACCGCGAAGCCGTGGTTCTGCGTCGTGATCTCGATCCGCTTCGTGCGCTCGTTCCGCACCGGTTGGTTCGCACCGCGGTGACCGAACCTCAACTTGAACGTCTTCGCGCCGAACGCCAGGCCGAGCAGTTGGTGACCCAGACAGATGCCGAAGATCGGCTTCTTGCCAAGTAGGTTCTTCACGGTGTCGATGGCGTAGCCCACCGCGGCCGGGTCGCCGGGGCCGTTCGACAGGAAGATGCCGTCGGGGTTGTGCGAAAGCACCTCCTCCGCGGTCGCCGTGCCCGGCACGACGGTCACGTCGCAGCCGATCTGCGTGAGGCAGCGGAGGATGTTCCACTTCATGCCGTAGTCGATCGCGACGACGCGCTTGGTCGGCGGGCGGTGCGGCAGCACGTGCTCCGCGAACGCCCCGAACCCCTTGTCCCAGTGGAACGCCTTCGCGGGCACGACCTCCTTCACGAGGTCGCGGCCCTCCATGCCGGGGAAGGCCTGGGCTTTTCGCACCAGCGATGCGTCGTCGAGGTCGGCCGTCGAGAGGACGCCGTTCATCGACCCGCGAACCCGCAAGCGGCGCACCAGGGCGCGGGTGTCGATGCCCTCGATGCCGACGACGTTGCTCGCCTTCAGGAAGTCGTGCAGGGTGCTGGTCGAGCGGAAGTTGCTCGGCACGCGGGCCAGTTCGCGGACGATGAACCCGGCCACCTGCACGCGCGACGACTCCGCGTCGTCGGCGGTGGTGCCGTAGTTGCCGATGAGCGGGTACGTCATCGTGACGATTTGCCCGGTGTACGACGGGTCGGTGAGCACCTCCTGGTAGCCCATCATGGAGGTGTTGAACACGACCTCGCCGAGCGTCTCGCCGTCCGCGCCGAACCCACGGCCGGTGAACACGGTGCCGTCCGCCAGTGCCAGTTTCGCGTGCATGTCGGGTGTGGTGTCTCGCGGTTGGGGAAGGCAGGAGGGGGCGTGGGGGAACCCGCGGGGGGTTCCTCCACACACCATAAGCGCAAACTAGACGAATGATACGGACGCGGCCACTGATCGGATATCATGAGGGGAACGATTCGCCCGCCCGGAACGTCTTAACTGCGACGGGCCATCGGCGGAGGGTGGGATGTTTCCGTTCAACCCCTGGAGGAGGTGGATTCCGAAGGCGCCGGCCCCAACCTGGCGCGACTTTGAACTCATGCTCGCGGCCTACCGGCTCGCGTTCGCCGCCTGCCTCTTCTTGTTCGGGTTGTTTTGCGTACCCGTGCTCGCTCTCGTGATTTGGGCGATCGCCAAAGAAGAAATGGACGGCAGTGAACTGTGGGTTGTCTGGTTTATCGGAAACGCTGCACTGGGTGTGATCCTCTACCAGTGGGCGACTTTACGTTTCCTCCGAAAGAGTTGGGCTCTCGTTCGTACCTACCGGGCTGCAAGGCTCGCCGATCATTCTCCTTGATTGTGTTCTTCCGCGAGATCGAGACATGACCGCACCGCTCGACCGCCGCAAGTTCTTCGGGTCGGCCGCGGCGCTGTCGCTGTCGGCCGCCAGCTACGGGAACGTCACCGGCAGCAACGACCGCGTCCGGGTCGGGTTCCTCGGCTGCGGCGGGCGCGCGCAGGCGCACATCGACCTTGTGAACAAGTTCACAAAGGATGGAAAGCCGGTCGCGGCGGTCGCGGTGTGCGACGTGTGGGACGGCCTCGAGGACGAGTACGACGTTCACTTCGGCGGGAAGGTCACGCGCCGCCGCTACGCGCAGGGGCTGTACCCGTCGGCGCGGAAGTGCGGCTTCGACCGCTCCGACAAGACGCGAGTCACGAAGGACTACCGCGTCGTGCTCGACCGCGCGGACGTGGACGCGGTGTGCATCACCACGCCCGACCACTGGCACGGCAAGATGACCGTGGACGCGCTCGCCGCCGGCAAGGACGTGTTCGTCGAGAAGCCGATGACGCGCACGGCGGAAGAGGCCGTCGCGGTGGTGGACGCGTGGAAGCACACCGGCCGCGTCGTCACGGTGGGCGTGCAGTCGATGGCCGACGGCGTCTGGATGCGTGCCTTCGACGCGATCCGCACCGGCGCGATCGGGCACGTCGCGCACGCGCAAACGGGCTTCTTCCGCAACGACGCCCGCGGCCAGTGGCGGTTCTACCGGCTCGCGAAACAGATGACGCCCAAGACCGTCGATTGGGACCTGTTCCTCGGCCACCAGTTCGAGTGCGCCGGGGTGCGCGTCGGGCCGACGCCGCGGGAGCAGCCGTTCGACCGCGCGTCGTTCGCGCAGTGGCGGTGCCTGTGGCCGTTCAGCGGCGGGCCGTTCACCGACATGCTTTCGCACCACGTCACGCGCATGAGCGCCGCGATGGGCGTGCGGTTCCCGGCCCGCGTCACCGCCGGCGGCGGGCTGTACCTCGAATACGACGGCCGCGACGTGCCCGACGTGGGCACCGTGGTCGCCGACTACGAAGAAGGTTGCCAACTCGTCGTCACCGCGACCACGCTGAGCGGCTATCCGATGGAAGAGGTGATTCGCGGGCGGCTCGGGGCGATCAAGTTCGTGAAGGGCGGGTTCCAACTCTTCAAGGACGACCCGACGCGCGGCGCGAGCTTCCCCACCCGCCACGAGCAGGCGCTGGAACCGACTTCGGTCGAGAGCGTGGAACCGCCGCGGAACGACACCGAGGCGCTGTGGGAGAACTTCCTGGAGTGCGTGCGTGCGAAGCGGCAGAGTACGTTCAGCCCGCCGGACCTGGGCGCGGTTGCGGTCGCGACCGCGGCGATGGCGGTGCAGAGCTACCGCACCGGGGCCGCGCTGTTCTGGGACAGGGAGAAGCGGGCGATCGCGACCGCGGATTCGACGTGGGCGGAGCGGTGGGAGAAGCGGAGCAAGAGCCGCGCGAACCCGAACCAGGTGTTCGGGTGGACCGGCGGCGACGGCGGCACCGTGCAACCGCCGCCGCACCAGTCGCTCGCCGGCCCGTGGCTGAACGGCAAAGACCCGGTGGGGTGAAGGCGAACCCGGAGCGTGAGCGACGGGGTGGGACTGTGACGCGACCTGATGCGCTGAGGTTCACCCCGTCGCTCACGCTCCGGGTTCGCCTGTGTCTTGCGAACTACCGCGACGCACCCTGCTCGGCCGACGGCTTCGGGGCCGGCAGGTTCAGCGCGCCGACCGCGGTGTCCGCGGTGCCGAGCAGTTCCTTCAGGTTCTTGCGGAACCCCTCGAACTGCACGTTCAGCGCGTCCCGCTCGCCGGTGCGGGCCTTCACCTCAGATTTCAGCGCCTCCTTCTCGGCCGCCGCGGCGGCCCGCGTCTGCTCCAACTCCCGCTGCGTCTTCGCGTGCTGCTCCTCCGCGGCCACGAGCTTCTGCCGGAACTGGTCGCGGGCGGCGATCGCGGTCCGGTAGTCGTCTTCCAGCTTCTGGGCCTTCGCGGTCGCGGTCGTGTTGTTTTCCGTGGTCGCGCCCGGCCCCTTGGCGCAACCGTAGGCGCCGACGAACGTGACCAGCACGAAGCCGAGAATTTTGATCGAGCGCGGCATGAGTGCTCCTGGTGAACCGGGTGCGTCCGGGCGGGCGGGCGCCCGGAAATACGGGAGGGTTTTGCTGACCGGGGTCAGTGACTCATCTTCTCTCGGCAGATGCACCTTGCCCGCTTCACGCAAATTGACCCTCTTTCCGAACCGGTACGGTTACCCCAGAGTGCGGCTGAGACGGATGGGCGTTCTTTAACGAGCCGCGCCCGCAAGGGAGCGG
>JAYUBA010001369.1:0-3173 GCA_043741075.1 Frigoriglobus sp. | reverse complement strand
GCTCATGCCCGCCATCGTGACCGTCGTCGATCTGTTCAAGAACTACTACCTCGGGTCGCAGACGGTCCACGTCCTCAAGGGGCTGAACCTGTCGTTCGACGAGGGCGACTTCGTCGCGCTCATGGGGCCGTCCGGGTCCGGCAAGTCCACCCTCCTGAACGTCCTCGGGTGCCTCGACCGGCTCACCAGCGGCCGGTACTACCTCGGCGACGTGGACGTGTCCGGCATGTCCGACGACCAACTCTCCGAGGTGCGGAGCACGTACCTCGGCTTCATCTTCCAGTCGTACAACCTGCTCCCGCAGTACACGGTGGTGGAGAACATCGAACTGCCGCTCCTGTACCAGGGGATCAAGCTCGACGAGACCACGAAGGCGCGGTGCGTCGGGCTGGCCGAACTGGTCGGGCTGGGCGACCGCCTCGACCACCGCCCGCTGCAACTGTCCGGCGGCCAGCAGCAGCGGGTCGCCATCGCCCGCAGTTTGGTGAACGACCCGCACCTGATCCTGGGCGACGAGCCGACGGGCAACCTGGACTCGACGACGAGCGTGGAGATCATGCAGATGCTCCGCGAGCTGAACCGGGCCGGCAAGACGATCATCATGGTGACGCACGAGAACGACATCGCGGCGTGGGCGCGGCGCGTGGTCCGGCTCCGCGACGGGCGCGTCGAGTCCGACGTGCGCAACGACGCCCGCACCGCCGTGGAGATGGGCCGATGAGTTTCGCGCTTCCGATCTCCGGCCCGCTATTCCTGCTGGCGACGTTGGCCGCGCTCGCCGGCCTGCTCGCGCTCGCGGCGCTCGCGGCGAACCTGACCGGCCGCCTCCCGCTGGCGGCGGCCTCCGCGAAACTGCGGCGGAGCGTGTCGCTGGCCGTCAAGAGCCTGTGGCTGCACAAGCTGCGGTCGTTCCTGTCCGTCCTCGGCATCATCATCGGCACGTGCTCGGTCATCGCGCTCATGTCGTTCGGCGAGGGGTCGATGCAGGACGCGCTGGACGACATCAAGCGGCAGGGGGCGACGAACATCATCGTCCGCAGCGTGAAGCCGCCGGACGAGTCGTCCACCGCGTCGAAGGGGTTCGTCACCAGCTACGGGCTGACCCGCGACGACCTGAACCAGTTCACCACGTTCGGCGACGCGGTGGGCCGCGTGGTGCCGATGCGGGTGTTCCCGAGCGAGGCCCGGTACCTGGAGCGGCTCATCAGCAACGCGCGGGTGATCGCCACCGTGCCCGACTACCAGGTGGTGAACAAGCTGGAGCTGTCCCGCGGCCGGTTCCTGACCGACAACGACGACACCGACCTGGAGAACTACTGCGTCCTCGGCTCCGAGACGGCCGACAGGCTGTTCCCGTACGAGGACCCGATCCGCCAGACGGTCGGCATCCGGGGCCACTTCTTCCTCGTCGTCGGGGTGGTGAAGGAGCGGATGCCGACCGGCGGTTCGGGCGGCAGTCAGGCGGCCGAGGACTACAACCGCGACATCTACATCCCGATCCGCACGAGCCGCCGGCGGTTCGGCGAGATCATCTCCACCCGCACGGCCGGCGCGCGGGTGAACGAGAAGGTGGACATCAGCCAGGTGACGCTCACCGTGAACGCGGAGGTGGACTCGCCGGAGGGGCGGGCGAAGGTGCAGGCCGTGGGCAACGAGATCAAGGGCATTCTGGAGAAGCGGCACCCCAAGAAGGACTGGGCGGTGACGGTCCCGTTGGACAAGTTGGAGGAGGCCGAGCGGGCGCAGAGCCGGTTCACCATCTTGATGGCGATGATCGCGTCCATCTCGCTGTTCGTGGGCGGCATCGGCATCATGAACATCATGCTCGCGACGGTGACCGAGCGCACCCGCGAGATCGGCATCCGCCGCGCGCTGGGCGCCAAGCGCAAGGACATCATCATGCAGTTCCTCGTCGAGGCGGTGGTGCAGACCACCGTCGGCGGGCTGGTGGGCGCGGTGATCGGCATCCTCTCCGTGTACAGCGTCCCGGCGGTCTGGGACGTGATCCGCACTTGGAAGTGGTTCGCTTCAGACGCGCGCCTGCCGGCCAAGCTCCACGTGTGGTCGATCTTCCTGTCCGTGGGCGTGTCGATTCTGGTCGGAATGGTGTTCGGCCTGTACCCGGCGTGGCGCGCGGCCAAGCTCGACCCGATCGAGGCGCTGCGGCACGAGTGAGACGAAGGCGGGGTGATGAAGATCGTCCGTGGTTGTGTTCTTGGCCTCTCCCCTTGCGGGAGAGGGTGGCGAGGCTTTGCGAGCCGGGTGAGGGGGCGCTACGCTACTCCATGCAGGCGAAGCGGTCTTGACGCGCCGGACTTACCCCTCACCCGGCGGCGAAGCGCCGCCACCCTCTCCCGCAAGGGGAGAGGGCAAAACCAAGACATACCAGCACACCGACACGAGCACGCGGCCGGCGGGGCGGAGGAACGTTGGAATGGCGGACGACCGCACAGCCGGGCACTTCCGCTACCCCGGCCTCGACCTGCTCCGCGCGCTCGCCATCGTCCTCGTGGTGAACTGCCACGCGACCACCGCGTTCGGCTCCCCGCCGGACTTCCGCGTCTTCCAACTCGGCGGCAAGGGCGTCGATCTGTTCTTCGTGCTCAGCGGCTGGCTCCTCGGCCGGCAACTGATGCGCGAACTGCGCGACACCAATACCATCGACCTGCGCCGGTTCTGGTACCGCCGGTGGCTCCGCACGCTGCCCGCGTACTTCGCGGTGCTGGCGCTCACGTTCGCGTGGCAGATCGCCAAGGGCAACCGCGACCTGCGCCTCTCGTACCTGTTCTTCGGCCAGACGTACCTCACCGACCTGCCGTACTTCGGCGTCAGTTGGTCGCTGTGCGTCGAGGAGCACTTCTACCTCGCCGTCGCCCCGCTGCTCCTGATCTTCTGGCGGTGGCGGGCGGCGCTCGTGCTGCTGCCGGTGCTGCTCGCGCTGCCGGTCGTGTGCCGGGCGGCGGGCTGGTTCTTCCGCGACGCCGGGATCGAGACGCACGCCCGGTACGACCCGTGCGCGGTGGGCGTGCTCCTGGCCGCCATCGACGCGACCCGCCCGCGACTGTGGGCGCTGCTCCGCCGCTTCGCCCCGCTCCTGGCGCTGGCCGGGCTGGCCGCCGCGGGCCGCGACATCGCCTGCCGGCTGAACCCGCAGTGGGGGCTGGGCGACCAGG
>JAYUBA010001368.1:0-10271 GCA_043741075.1 Frigoriglobus sp. | reverse complement strand
GTTGCGTAAGCAGGGGCGGAGTGTCCACGACGCCATCACCGAGTCGGCGGTCATCCGCTTCCGGCCGATCATCATGACCTTCCTCGCCACGTTCCTCGACCTCCTGCCGATGGCGATCGGCCTGGGCCGCGGGAGTGAGGCCCTCACGCCGCTGGCGCGGGCCGTCGTCGGCGGGCTGGTCTCCTCGACCGCGCTGACGCTGTTCGTCGTGCCGATCCTGTACACGCTGTTGATTCGGGACAAGCACCACCGACCCGGCCGCCACGACGGGCACCACGCGGCCCGCGACTGATACGCGTGCCGGGTTGAACTGTGACCCTGTTTTCCCCTCTCCCGCAAGGGGAGAGGACAGAACCAAATACCCGTGGCGTCGTCCCGCCAGGAGATGCTCGCATGAGTGATGTCCCTCACGACGGAAGCACGACCGCGCCCGACCAGGGGGCGGTCGAACTTTACGGCCCGAAGCCACACGCGTCCAACCGGTTGCGCCGGCGCTTCGTCGTCGGGTTGTTGGTACTGCTCGGCGTGGGCGGGGCCGCCGCGGGCGTCGGCGTGCTGACCGGGTTCCTACCCAACCCCGTCGTCGCGGGCGACCCGAAGGCGAGCGGGCACGGCGACGCCGTCGATACCGGGCCGCAGCAGGTCAAGGTCGTGCGCCCGCGGCGCGACCCGAACTTCCGCATCACGACGCAGCAGTTCGCGGTGGTCGAGCCGTTCTACCAGGCCGGGCTGCGCGCCCGCGTCACCGGGGTGGTGCGGAGCGTCTCGAAGGACATCGGCGAGCCGGTCCGGGCCGGGGAACTGCTCGTGGACATCGACGCCCCCGATCTCAAGCAGGCGGTCGAGCAGAAGGACGCGGTGGTCCGGCAGCGGGAGCGGGAGCTGGATGTCGCCCAGGCCGACCTCGCGGTCGCCCGGAACATGGTCGATGCCGCGGCCGTCGCGGTCCGCGCGAAGGCGGTCGAGATCGACCGGGCGAAGGACACCCAGGCCGCCCGGAAGATCGACCTGGAGGCCGTGACCACGCTCTTCAAGCAGGACGCGGTGCAGAAGAACAAGGTGGACGCCGCCGAACTCGACTACCGCGCGGCCGAGCGCGGGGTGCAGGTCGCCGAGGCGGACGTGGAGAAGGCGAAAGTCGATGTGGCCGGAAAGGCCGCAAGTGTGGAAAAGGTGGTAGCCGATGGCTTTGGATATAAACCCCTGATTTCGGACGAAACAGGGCCGAAAAGCCTTTGAATCGCCTGCCATTCTGACGTTTATGGGCAAAGCCGGTAGCCGATATAGAACTGAGGCGTGCCTTCGTGGAGGTGGGGCTGAAGGACCGCGACGCGGCGGCCACGCAGTACGGGTTCGCCCGGCTGTACGCGCCGTTCGACGGCACGGTCGTCGCCCGCGCCGCCGTCCCCGGCCGGTACGTCACCGCGACGGGGATGACCGAGCCGCTCATCACCGTCGCGCGGACGGCCCTCGTGACGGTCGTCGCGAAGATTCCCGACAACGCCGCCGCGTTCGTGTCGTGGGACACCGAGGCGCTCGTCGAGTTCTCCCAACTGCCGGGCATCACCGTTCGCGGGCCGATCACCCGGTACAGCCAGGCCATCGACCCGGCCGACCAGACGATGCGGGTCGAGGTGGACGTGTACAACGGCCCCGAGGCCGACTACCGGGCGATGCTCGGGCGGGCGGCGGCCGAGACCAGCGTCGCGGCGCTCGTCCCGTTCGACCGGGCGGGCGGGTTCGCCGCCGCCGGCGCCGGGCTGATCCGCGGGAAGGCCGACCACAAGGGGTGGCACGAGGGGTACGCCCGCACCCCGAACTGGGGGCCGGAGGGCCGCTACCGGAAGCTCGTGGCCGGGACGACGGCGACCATGCGGCTCGACCTGGAGAAGTTCGGCGAGAGCTTCCTGCTCCCGTCCGGGGCCGTCTTCAGCCGCGCCGGGCAGTCGTACATCCTCGTCGTCGAGGACGGGGTGACGAAGGGCGTGCCGGTGGCCGTGCAGATGAACGACGGGACGCTCACGAAGGTCGCGGCGGTGCTGCCGGGCGCGGGCGACCGACAGGTGACGCGCGAGCTGACCGGCCGCGAGGTGGTTCTGGTCACGCGGCAGTTGGAAATCGGCGACGGGCGGAAGGTCACGCCCGTGTTCGACAAGTGGTGAGCCGGATCCGCTTGGCGAGACACCGAAGCCGGAGGCTTTCGGTCTCGGCACGCGGCGCAAGGAGGCGCGATGAACGTTCGACTCCGCTCGGTTATCGGAACGGGCGCGTGCGCCGCCCTGGCGCTCGTGGTCGCGCTCCCAGTGTCCGCACAACCGCCGGCGCGCCCGCGGCCCTACCCCGCGGGCGGGGCCGGCCGGCCCGCTCAGGCCGAAGTCGCGGCCCCGCAACCCGCGCCGGCGCGCCCCGGCCCGCGTGCGACCTACCCCATCGACCTGCCGACCGCGCTGCGGCTCGCCGACGCGAACAACCCGACCGTCGGCGTCGCCCGCGCGCGCGTCCGGGAAGCCACGGCGCAACTCGCCCGCGCCCGCGTCGCGTGGGTGCCGACGCTCACCTTCGGGCCGTCGTTCTTCTACCACGACGGGATCGACCAGAACCGCCGCGGGGACACCTTCACCGTCTCCCGCGGGTACTACGCGCTGGGCATCGGGCCGACCCTGCGCGTCGATCTGTCCGAGGCGCTGTACCTCCCGCTCGTCGCCCGGCAGGGCGTGCGGGCCGCGAACTCGCAGGCCCAAGCGGTCGGCAACGCCACGCAACTCGATGTCGCGATCGCGTACCTGGACCTCGTGGAACTACACGCGGCGATGACCATCAACGCCGACATCCTGGACCGCACCGAGCAGATCCTGAAGACCGCGCAGGCCGGGGCGAAGGGCGGCATCAACAAGACGGGCGCGGACGTGAACCGGGCCGCGACCGAGGTCAACCTCCGACGCGAGGAAGGGATCGTCCTCCGCGGACGCACATCGGGCGCGTCGGCCCGGCTCGCGCGGCTGCTGCTCCTCGACCCCGCCGTGGAACTCACGCCCTACGAAGCGGCCGTCGTTCCGCTGATCATTGTCCCCGGCGACAACACGATCGAGCAGTTGATCCAGACGGGCCTCCGCGCCCGCCCGGAGATCGCCGCGGCCCAGGCGGGCGTGACGGCCGCGAACGCCCTCGTCCGGCAGTCGAAGGTGGCCCCGCTGCTGCCGCGCGTGCAGGCCGACTTCATCGGCGGCGGGTTGAGCGGCGGGCGCGGCAACGACTTCAGCCCGCTCCAGAGCCAGTACAACGCGGGCGTCGCGCTCGTGTGGAACGTGGAAGCGTTCGGCCTGGGGAACGCGGCGCAGGTGCGCGGGCGGGAGGCGGGGTACGACGCCGCACTGTACCGGCTGCGGGAGGTCGAGGCGCTGGTCGCGTCGCAGGTGGTCGAGGCCGCCGAGATGTCGGGCGCGCGGTACGAGGCGCTCGAACCGGCGCAGGAGGCGGTGCGGCAGGCGCTGGAGATGTACCGCAAGTTCCGCGACGTATTGTTCGCCGCGCCCGGCCCGAAGGGGCAACTCCAGTTCGACGCGCTGGAGACGCTCACGGCGGTGCAGGCGCTCAACCAGGCGCGGGCCCAGTACCTCCAGCAGGTGGTCGAGTTCAACCGCTCGCAGTTCCGGCTGTACGCCGCGATCGGCCAGCCGGCGATCTGCGGTGTCGATGCCGCCGCGCCGCAACCGGTGGCCGTCCCGGTCGTCCCGCAGGCACCGGGAATGAAGGCTCCGAACCCGCTACCCGACCCGCGCGCGATCCCGGCCCCGCGGCCGTAGGCGCCTACTGGGTCCAGCACAGCTAACGCTCCCTATCGGTCGGTGAGTGGTTATGCTGAACGGCATGGGGAATGAGAGCAAAGACATGAACCACGCCTCGGCGGCCGAAATGGTTACCGCACTAGCTTCCTTGGCGGCCACTCAGAACCTCCGGGGGCGAGCCTTCGAGGGGTGTTCCAAGTGGCTCAACGACGCTGCCGGGGGCGGCCTGGGCGGCTGGGCGGTCGGGGAGATCGTCCCGCACTTCAAGTCCTGCTCGCTGGTGTTCGACCACGGACTGCTCGCCTACCCGTTCGTGGAAACCCGGCTGGAACTGTGCGTCCGTGAAGCGAGTGGGATTTTCCTCCGGGACTTGCGGCCCATCGGTTACTACCGACTCATCACCCTGCTGGACGGGACTCCTGACGACGACTACTTCGTGATCGTCGTTCCCAAGCCAACCGACGGCTGACGGGAGCCTTAGCCGTGCTGGACCCAGTAACAAGAAGCCCGATCCGGCTTCGATCGGCCGCCCCGCCGCCGACCATCGGCGGCGCGTCACCCACCGTCGTCGCTTTCCTTCAGCTGTTCGCGGAGTTGCCCCTTCACGTCCTCCGCGATCGAGTCGCACACCAGCCGGCAGAGCTTCGGGAAACGGTTCAACCTTGACATATCGAGATGTCTCGATATGTTGAGTTCGAGAGGATTAAACATGCCCGCCCGCGCGCCGGTGCCGAACGACGACCTGATCGACCTCGACCGCTTGGCGGCGGCGGCGGAGTGCCTGAAGACGCTCGCCCACCCGCACCGCCTGCGGATCGTCGAGATGCTCCTCAAGGACCGCTACACCGTGGGCGAACTCGCCGAGACGTGCGACATCCCCAGCAACATCGCCTCGGCGCACCTGCGGCTGATGCAGCGGTGCGGGATGCTCGCCCCGGAGCGGGACGGGCGGAGCGTCTACTACCGGGTGACCGACCCGTGCCTCAAGAAGCTCATGGGCTGTATCCGGGAGCGGTTCGCCGCCCCGGACGCCGGTTGAGCGCGGCCGGACACGCTTTTCGTTCCCGATATCGCACCCCAGGGGAATCGCATGGAAGTCACAACCATCAGCCCGCGCGACCTCGCCGCGCGGCGACAGACCGGTCAGCCGGTCGAGTTGATCGACGTGCGCACCCCGGTCGAGTTCCGCGAGGTCCACGCCGAGGCCGCGCGCAACGCTCCGCTGTCCGGCCTCGACCCGGCGGCGATGATGAGCGCCCGCGCCGGCCAACCCGACCACCCACTGTACGTCATCTGTCAATCGGGTAGCCGGGGGCGACAGGCGTGCGAAAAGTTCCTGGCGGCGGGGTTCGCCAACGTGGTCAACGTCGAGGGCGGAACCCGCGCCTGGGCGGAGTGCGGCCTGCCGGTCACGCGGGGCAAGAAGGCGATCTCGCTCGAACGCCAGGTGCGGATCGCCGCCGGCCTGCTGGTTCTGATCGGGGCGGCGCTCGGTTACTTCGTTCACCCGGCCTTCGTCGGCCTGTCGGCGTTCGTCGGGGCCGGGCTGCTCTTCTCCGGGCTGACGGACACCTGCGGGATGGGCCTGCTGCTCGCCCGGATGCCCTGGAACCGGGTCGCGGCTCCCTGCACGGTCGCGGACGGGACGCCGTGTGCGACGAACGCTTCGCCGCCGGCGGGCGCTGAAGTACAACACCCTGCCATCTGACTCCGCCCCGGCGGACTGTCGGACGGCACCACCGGGGGACGACGCGATGATGAGGTTCGGAGTTCTGATCGGGACGACGGTCGTGGGGCTGGCCGCGCTCCTGTCGCCCGCGCGGGCGGCGGACCACACGAAGGACACGCCGCAGGACGTGAAGAAGGCCGTTGCGGACGGCAAGGCCGTGCTGCTCGACGTGCGCGAGAAGGACGAGTGGGACGCCGGCCACCTCAAGGACGCCAAGTTGCTGCCGTTGAGTACCCTCAAGGCCGGGGCGAAGGCCGAGGACGTGGCGAAGGTCGCGCCCAAAGACACGATCGTCTACTGCCACTGCGGGTCGGGCGTCCGGTGCCTGAAGGCGGCGGACGAACTGAAGAAGCTCGGCTACGACGTGCGGCCCCTGAAACAGGGCTACAAGGACCTGCTCAAGGCCGGCTTCGCGCCGGCCGAGCCGAAGTGACGACCCGACCCCGCCGGGCGCGTGACGCGCCCGACGAGCTACCCAGGAAGGAATCGCGGCCATGAAGCTGGTCATCGTCGGCGGGGTCGCCGGGGGCGCGTCCGCTGCCGCCCGCGCCCGCCGCCTGTCGGAGGACGCCGAGATCGTCCTGATCGAGCGCGGCCCGGACGTGTCGTTCGCCAACTGCGGCCTGCCGTACCACATCGGCGGGGTCATCCCCGATCGGGAGAAGTTACTCGTCACAACCCCCGACCGGCTCCGCGAGCGGTTCCGGCTCGACGTGCGGACCCGGAGCGAGGTCGAGGCCATCGACCGCCGGCGGAAGGTCGTTCGGGTCCGCGACCTGGCGACGGGGCGGGTCTACGACGAGGGGTTCGACACGCTCATTCTGGCTCCCGGCGCGGCCCCCGTTCGCCCCCCGATTCCGGGCATCGACCTGCCGAACGTGTTCACCCTGCGCACGCTCGCCGACGCCGACCGGATCAAGGCGGCCGTGGACGCCGGCGTCCGAACGGCGGTGATCGTCGGTGCCGGGTTCATCGGTCTCGAAGTGGCCGAGAACTTGGTTCACCGTGGGGTCGCCACCACGGTCGTTCAACTCGACCGGCAGATTCTGACCCCGTTCGACGCCGAGATGACGACCCCACTCGCCGCGTGCCTCCGCGAGAACGGCGTCCGGCTCGTCTTCGGGGACACCGCCGAGGGCATCCGCCCGACGGTGGACGGGATGGAGGTGCAACTGCGGTCGGGCGAAGTGATGCCGGCCCAGTTGGTCGTCGTCGGTGTAGGCGTCAGGCCGGAGAACCGGCTGGCGGTCGAAGCCGGGCTGGAGACGGGGCCGCGCGGCGGGGTCCGGGTGGACGACCGGTTGCGGACCTCCGACCCGGACATCTTCGCGGTCGGGGACGCGATCGAGACCACGGACACCGTGACCGGGGAACGGACCCAGGTGCCGCTGGCCGGTCCCGCCAACCGCCAGGGCCGGATCGCCGCCGACAACGCCTTCGGGCGGGACACGCGGTATCGGGGGACGCAGGGGACGGCCATCGTCGGGTTCTTCGGCAAGACCGGGGCGATGACCGGGGCGTCCGAGAAGGTGCTGAAGCGGCTCGGAACGCCGTACCGCAAGGTGTACGTCCACCCGGCCCACCACGCGGGGTACTACCCCGGCGCGGAGGGGATGACGCTGAAGGTGCTGTTCGACCCGCGGACGGGGAAGTTGCTCGGCGCGCAGGGCGTCGGCGGGGCCGGGGTGGACAAGCGGATCGACGTGCTGGCGGTCGCGGTCCAGGCGGGGATGACGGTCTTCGACCTGGAACAGATGGAACTGTGCTACGCCCCGCAGTACGGGTCGGCCAAAGACCCGGTGAACATGCTCGGCTTCGTGGCCGGCGGCCTGCTGCGGGGCGACCACCCACAGGTGGACTGGGAGGCGGTCGCGGCGAGCGTCGAGAAGCCACTGCTCCTCGACGTGCGGACGCCGGTGGAGTACGTGGCCGGCCACATCCCCGACGCCTTGAACGTCCCGGTGGACGAACTCCGCGCCCGGCTCGCGGACGTGCCGAAAGGGCGTCCCGTGGTCGCGTACTGCCAGGTCGGGCAGCGGGGTTATCTTGCGACCCGCATCCTGATGCAAGTCGGGTACACGGTGTCGAACCTGGGCGGCGGGTACAAGACCTACCTCCTGCACCACCCGGACCGGTCCTGACGGGTCGGCGGGCGTGTGGCGGAACGGGGTTCGAAGAACGTCGCGTTCCTCGATTAAACACGCGCGGCGGCGGTCAGTGTACACGGCGAGGTCCGTCAGGCTCGAAGCGATCGGCCGGGCGACGGCGTCTCAGAACCGCCACAGCATCTGGGTCAGGAACACCACGCCGTTGGCGTTACGGAACGCGATGTAATCGGTCTTCCGGTAGTCCACCTCGAAGCTGATCTGGAGTACCTTGCTGGCGTCCCATACCAAGTTGGCGAAATACGTCTGGTTCTTGGCGAACTGCGACGCCGCGAAGCGGATCGGCGCGGGCAAGATCATCATGGGGTTCGGGTACGACGACTCGCAACTGAAAGAGAAGCGGCACCCGACCCGGCAGGAACTGGACGCCGTGTCGAAGGACAAACCGGTCCTTATCGTCCACCAGTCGGGGCACATCGGGGTGGCCAACTCGAAGGCGCTGGACCTGTTCCGCATCACGACCGAAAGCAAAGACCCGGTGGGTTGCGTGATCCGTCGAGAAGCGGACGGGAAGACTCCGAACGGCGTCCTCGAAGAAACCGCGTGGATTCCGCTCATCTTCACCGAGGTGTTGCCGTTTGTGAGTGAGGGGAACGAGCGGTTCTTCATCGAGAAGGCCCAACTCGCGTACCTTAGCTTCGGGTACACGACCGCCCAGGAGGGCCGCGCGACTGGCGAGAATCTGAAGGCGCTCGGCGACGCCGCGACCAACGATCTGCCAATATTCGACGTGGTCGCGTACCCCGACCCGTTCATGGTCAAGGACGTGTACAACACCCGCTGGCACTCCCCCGACTACAAGGGGCATTTCCGCGTCGGTGGGATCAAGGTGAACCTCGACGGGTCGCCGCAAGGGAAAACCGCGTGGCTCACTCAGCCCAACAAAGTCCCACCGGCCGGCCAGGGACCGGACTACAAGGGCTACCCGACGTTCACGGACAAGCAACTCTTCCCGGTCGTCAAAGAAGCCGTGGAGAAGAAGTGGCAGGTTCTCGCCCACTGTAGCGGCGACGCGGCGTCCGATCAGTTCATCGCCGCACTCAAGCCGGCCGGCACGGCCGAACAGGTGAAAGCGATCCGCCCGGTGATGATCCACGCCCACACTGTACGCGAGGACCAACTCGACGAGATGGAGAAGTGGGGGATCATCCCGTCCTTCTTCAACATGCACACTTATTACTGGGGCGACTGGCACCGGGACGAGACGCTCGGCAAGGAGCGGGCGTTCCGCATCGAGCCGTCGGCCTCGGCGATCAAGCGGAAGATGGTCTGGACCTCGCACCACGACGCCCCGGTCGCGCTGCCCGACTCGATCCGCATCCTGTCCTCCTGCGTGACGCGAAAGTCCCGTACCGGTGCCGTGATCGGCCCGGACCAGCGGGTGAGCATGGCCGACGCCCTGAAGGCACTGACCATCCACGCCGCGTACCAGTACGGCGAGGAGAAGCGGAAGGGGTCCATCGAGGTCGGAAAACTCGCGGACTTCGTGGTCGTCTCGGAGAACCCGCTGACGATCGACCCGGACAAGATCATGGACCTGAAGGTGCTGGAGACGATCAAGGAAGGGAAAACGATTTACTTCAGGAAGTAGCGACTCGCCGAATCCCTCGCCACACCGGCGGGTTGCGTTGGGGTTTGTTAGGGTCGACTGTTCTCCTGTCCCGAACCTCGGCTTACCCGACCAAGAGAACGCCCCGCAGGGAAACGCGGCCCTGCTCAAGTTCAACCCGGTCGCCGGCCCGAACGAGCCGGACATCGAGGACGCGATCCTCCAGCACCGGGGTCAGGGGCAGGGAGTCGGGGACCGGTTCAAGGCGCTCACCCGGCGGCAGAAGGACAACCTCCTCGCCTTCCTGTACTCGCTCTGACCCCAGAGGGGCGAAACCCGCCGCCCGAAGAAACACCGGCGACCGGCGTCGCGTTCCGATTGAATGTCGCTGTGCGAACTGCTCCGGCGACGTTCAATCGGAAGACGCAGCCCACGCACTGCTTGTGTTTCCCGCAGCGAAGGAGCGAGGGCCGGCGTGATTTTGCTGCGGCCAGTTGACTCCGGGCTGTCCGACCCGGAAGATACACTGGTAGGAGATTCACCGACCGATGTCGATCCGCCGCCTACTCCCGGTCCTTCTTGTCCTGCTCCAGTCGGGGCTGGCCGCCGGGCACGCGCACCACCCCGGCCGATCCGGCTCGGCCGCGGCCCCGCACTTCCACGCCCGCGCGGTCCTCGATCACCTCATGCCGGAAGACGGCGACCACGACGACGCCGACCACGACGCCGTGGACCTGTCGGGCGCGATGGTCTCGACCCCCCCGCCGGTGCCCGGTGCCGATGCCCTCGTCCTCGCCCTCGCGCCGCTCGGTCCCGTGCCGGCGGCCGACCGCGTCACCGACGCGCCTCCGGCCCCGCTCGGCCTGCCCCCGCCCACCGCGGGGCCGTCCGCGCCCCGCTACATCACCTTCTGCACGCTCACGATCTAGCCCGCCACCGGGACCGGCCCCGGTGCGGGTCGCGGCGCGCGCCCTCGCACCACGTCTCGCCGGCCCCCTTCCACAACCCACACCCCGTTTCCCGTGGCCCGCTCTGGCGAGGTG
>JAYUBA010001367.1:0-3185 GCA_043741075.1 Frigoriglobus sp. | reverse complement strand
AAGGTCGATGCGTCGGTCGCTCGCACTTCCGGCCCGTCGCTGGCGAGGGAGGCGGGGCCGGTAAAAAATTGCGAGTCGCTGATGCAAGATCGATGTCGGTGTAAAGTCAAGATGATTATTGATTTGCGCGGAGAGATGCGATTCGGGAAACTTGTCGGGATCTGCGAGAAGAGAATTGACGACGGTGGTAGATGCGGATAGGATTATCCTCCAACATGAGACATAATCAATGGTTCGGCGGCGGGAGGCTTCACGATGGCGGCAGTCACGGCCCATGCCAAGCCAAACTCTACCCTGTAGCGTACACAGGTGGTTTGCGCCCTCCGCCGGAGTCGAGTCCCTGGCAAGATCGCGTGTCGCATTTCCCGTTCTCTGACCCGGAGGCAGACATGCTTCACAAGGCTTTGGCCCTCGTCCTGACGATTGGCTCCGCCGCGTGCGCCGCGGCGGAACAGCCGACGGATGAATCCTCCCCGATCGACCGCGAGAAGACCGAGCGTTCGATGACCGCGCTGCAACGGCGATTCCAGGCGATCGCCCTCGAGAAGAACGCCGTCATCCGCGACGAGAAGCTGGCAGAGCTGTCGAAGTCGCTGAAGGGACTGGAAGGGACGTTCGTGACCTGGAAGTTTCCGACGCGGTTTTCGCAAGACGGCCGCAGCATCGTCCTCGACCTGCCGAAGCGGTCGCCGTACCAGCTCGCGACGACTAACTACGGCGACTATCTGTTGCCGTCGCTGACGACGCCACAGTTGCGGCTCGGCCGCGACCTCGACCCGGCGGCGTTTCGGAAGTTGAAAGGGGGCGAGTCGGTCGAGGTGAAGGGGATCATCGGGGCGGATCTTTCGCAGTTCGGGGTGTCCTTCAACCTCGTGGGCCGGATCGTGGGGAACCCGTTCGGACAGCGGATCGAGTACGAGGCGTTCAAGGACAAGTCCACCTGGGCGGGACAGTGCGTCGCGGGCGGGCGGGCCCGCTCCTCGCTCAAGATCGTCGTGACGGAGCGGACGAAAGACTCGTTCAAGGGCACCTGCACCGATCTGAAGGGGTTCCGGGCCTACGTCGTGACGGGCAAGCTCGACGGCGACAAGGCGGAGGTGACGATCCACCGTGGCAACGAGCGGGAGCGGTTCCCGTACTTCACGACGTTTCGAGGAACGGTTACGGACGGGTTCGTAATGAAGGGGGCGTTCGCAGGGGGCACCTGCCTGTTCTCGCTGATGGAGTGAGAGACATAATCAGTGGTTCGGCCTCGCAGAATCGGATGTGTGGTTGAGTCGATGGTGCGGCTGGGCCGGACAGCTCGGCGGTGCCATCGGGGCGTTGACCGCGGGGGTATTATGGCCGGTCCCGGAACACGGCTCGGTCGATACGAGTTGTTGACCCTGCTCGGGGCTGGCGGGATGGGTGAGGTGTTCCGCGCCCGGGACACGCAACTCGGCCGCGACGTGGCGGTGAAGATACTGCCCGCCCGGTGGGCGACTGACCCCGGTCGGCTCGCCCGATTCGTCCGCGAGGCCCAGGCACTGGCGGCCCTCTCCCACCCGCACATCCTGACCATTTACGATTTCGGCACGGCTCTCGATACCACCTACGTCGTAACGGAGTTGCTCGTCGGCCGGACCATCCTCGACCGGCTCCGCGGCGGACCGCTGGCGTGGGCAGAGGCCGTCGCCATCGCCCGTGCGGTCGCCGAGGGTCTCGCCGCCGCGCACGACCGCGACATCGTCCACCGCGACATCAAACCGGCGAACCTGTTTCTCGGTCCGGGTGGGGTGAAAATCCTGGACTTCGGCCTCGTCAGCAAAAGGTCCGTAACCCCACCCCCGGCCGTCGAAACGGCGACCTACGAATCGCCGTTGACTACCGAGGGGGCCGTGATGGGCACCCACGGGTACATGTCTCCGGAGCAGGCCTGTGGCGACCCGACGGACGGCCGGACGGACATATTCGGTCTGGGGTGCGTGCTGCACGAGATGCTCGGCGGGACCGCCCCCTTCCGGAGATCGACGGCGGTCGCCACGATCGCCGCAACACTCCGGGACGAGCCGCCGAGACTGCCGCCGGGCGTACCCGAGTGGCTCGTCCGCGTGGTGTCGCGCTGTCTGACGAAAGACCCCGCGCACCGCTACCCGTCCGCCGGAGAACTGGCCGCCGCCCTCGCCCCGCCCGCAGCCGATGCCCCCGTCCCAGTCACCCCCGCCGCCGGGTTCCCGCCTCAACCGGCATCAGACCCGGAAGCCCGGCGGCTGTACCTCCGCGCCCGGTTCCATTTCGAGAAGCGGACCGAAGCCGAATTCGACACGGCCCGCGAATTGTACCGCGAAGCGCTGGCCATCGACCCCGATTACGCAGCGGCCTACACCGGGTTGGCCGACCTCCACTTCACCCTCGGCGGTTGGGGGATGGCCCCACCGCGGGCGACTTTCCCGGTAGCCCGCCAGTTGGCCGAAAAGGCCATCGCGCTGGACCCCCGGTCGGCCGACGCCTGGGCCATCCTCGGGTACGTGCGGGCGGGGTTCGACTGGGACTGGGTGGGGGCGGAGGCCGCCATGCAGCAGGCGTTGGCGATCGAACCCCGGCACCAGTTGGCGAACATCAAGCACTCCTACTTGCGACTCCTTCGGGGGCGGTACGGCGACGCCCTCGCTGGGATGAGGGCTGCCTGTGAACGCGACCCGCTGTCGGTCGTCACCCGGACCAACGTCGGGGCTGCTTTGTACTACCTGAAGCAGTACGACGACGCCCTGACCGAGTTCCAGACCGCGCTGACCATGAACCCGAAATATCCCAGCGCGTATTGGTATGTCGGTCTCGTCCACCTTGGGACGGGCGCTCTGCCGCGGGCCGTCGCGGCGTTCGAGAAGGCGGTCGAACTGTCGGGCGGGTTGGCCGGCGACGTGTGCGCCCTCTGCCATGCGCTGGCCGTCTCCGGACGGACGTCGGAAGCGGAAGCGGTGTTGGCCCGTCTGGTCGCGGCCAACGATCGGAAGTACATTCCGCCCTTCTTCCTCGCCCTCGGACACCTCGCCCTGGGACGACCGGACGAGGGATACGGGTGGCTGGACGTCGCACTGGACGGGCGGGATTATTACCTCGTGAACCTCCGCATCGACCCGCGGTTCGACCCGTATCGGGCCGACCCGCGGTTCGCCTGGGTGGCCGCCGCGGTCGATGGCTCGGAC
>JAYUBA010001366.1:0-3186 GCA_043741075.1 Frigoriglobus sp. | reverse complement strand
ACCTCCCCCCTTGAGGGGGAGGTCGGCGGCGCTTCGCCGCCGGGTGGGGGGGAATGATGCGGATGGGGTAACGTTTCACCCCCCACCCGCCGCTGCGCGGCGACCTCCCCCTCAAGGGGGGAGGTCAGGATTCGTTGGTTCGCCGCGTCCATGCGGGTCTCCTGGAGGGCGAGCGTGGCGCGGGACATTAGCACGCCCCTGAACTTGCGTAAAGTGCGGGTTCTGACACCTCGAAACCGAAATAGCACTTGCCAGATACACATCCGCCGCTATAAATGGAATAGCGGGAGTGCTGATTCCATTTAAGGCGAGGGCGAGCCGTGACACTGCTGAGTCGCAAGGCCGATTACGCCCTCCTCATCCTGTCGTACCTGCACCAGCACAAGACCGGCGGCACCGCCCGCGCGATCGCGGATCAGTTCGGGCTGTCGCGCCCGTTCGTCGCGAACATACTGAAGGAACTCTGCCAGAAGGAGTTCATCACCAGCCACCGCGGGGTGAAGGGCGGGTACGCCCTCGCCCGCGACGCGGCCCGCACCAGCCTCGCGGAACTTCTCGAAGCGGTGGAAGAGGGCTTCCGGCTGACGGTCTGCAACAGCGCGACCGACACCGACGCGGCGACCGCCGAAGACACCTGCTCGCACGCCGGCACCTGCACGGTAAAGGGGCCGATGGCGGAGGTCCACCAGCGGCTCATGGGCGTGCTCCGCGGGGTCACGCTGGTGGAACTCTTCGACCCGAAGGCGAAGCCGTCCGCGCTGCACGCGCTCCCGGTCCTCGCGGCGAAGAGCTGTTGTTCGTCCGGTGCCGTTGAGACGTTCCCCGCGTGACGGTTAATCACTCAGAGATTCGCCTCCAGGATTCGGATACGACCATGACGAAGATGCCGGTCTACATGGACAACAACGCGACCACCCGCACCGACCCGCGGGTTGTGGACGCGATGCTCCCGTACTTCACCGAGAAGTACGGCAACGCGGCCAGCCGCAACCACCCGTTCGGCTGGGCGGCGGAAGAGGCCGTCGAGGCGGCCCGCGGGCAGATCGCGGGCATCATCGGCGCGAGCGCGAAGGAGGTGATCTTCACCAGCGGTGCCACGGAGAGCATTAATCTGGCGATCAAGGGCGTCGCCGGGATGTACAAGAAGAAGGGCAACCACATCGTCACGCAGGCGACCGAGCACAAGGCCACGCTCGACACCTGCAAGCGCCTCGAACGCGACGGGTTCCAGGTGACGTACCTGCCCGTGGACACGTTCGGTCAGGTTCACGCGGAGCAGATTCGCGCGGCGCTGACCGACAAGACGATTCTGGTCTCGATCATGGCCGCGAACAACGAGATCGGCAGCCTCCAACCCGTTCGCGACATCGGCAAACTCTGCAAGGAGAAGGGCGTCCTCTTCCACACGGACGCGGTGCAGGCGGTCGGCAAGGTGCCGCTCGACGTGGAAGACATGGGCATCGACCTGCTGAGCCTCACGGCGCACAAGATTTACGGACCGAAGGGCATCGGCGCGCTGTACGTCCGCAAGAAGGACCCGCGGGTGCGGCTGGAACCGCAGATCGACGGCGGCGGGCACGAGCGCGGGATGCGGTCCGGCACGCTCCCGGTGCCGCTCATCGTCGGCCTCGGCGTCGCGTGCGAGATCGCGAAGAACGAGATGCCGACCGAAGTGGAGCGCACCTTCAAGCTCCGCGAACGGCTCCGCGCCGGCATCATGAACAGGCTGCCCGAAAGCTACCTCAACGGCCACCCGACCGAGCGCCTCCCCGGCAACGCGAACATCAGCTTCGCGTACGTGGAAGGCGAGGGGCTGATGATGGGCATCAAGGACGTGGCCGTGTCGAGCGGTTCGGCCTGCACGAGCGCGAGCCTGGAACCGAGCTACGTCCTCCGTGCCTTGGGCGTGGGCGACGAACTGGCGCACTCGAGCATCCGCTTCGGCCTCGGCCGGTTTAACACGGAGGCGGAGGTGGACTTCGTGGTCGAACTGGTGACCCGCGAGGTGGCCCGGCTCCGCGAGATGTCCCCGCTGTACGAGATGGTGCAGGCGGGCATCGACATCAAGAAGATCGAGTGGGCGCATCACTAAGAGGCGCCCGCAAGCCCAGGGTCGGCGGACCCTGGGCGTTCCGATGAACCTTCACAGCTATCGATAGCATCCAAATAGCGGGAGACGACGACATGCCGTACAGCGACAAGGTACTCGACCACTACAGCAACCCGCGGAACGTGGGCAGCTTCGACGCCGCCGACCCGACCGTCGGCACCGGCCTCGTCGGCGCGCCGGAGTGCGGCGACGTGATGAAGCTCCAGATCAAGGTGAACCCGGACACGGGCGTCATCGAGGACGCCCGGTTCAAGACGTTCGGGTGCGGGTCGGCCATCGCCTCCAGCAGCCTCGCCACCGAGTGGCTCAAGGGCAAGACGGTGGACGAGGCGCTCGCGATCAAGAACACCGAGATCGTCGAGGAACTCGCCCTCCCGCCGGTCAAGGTTCACTGCTCGGTGCTGGCCGAGGACGCCATCAAGGCGGCACTCAAGAACTACCACGACAAGCAGGACGCGGCCGACGACGCGGACGGCGCGACCGCCGAAAAGACTCGACAACCGGAGCCGGCCGGGGTTTAAACTTCCGCCGCGGCCCCTGTATACTGTGACGTACCCGACCGAACCGCACTCCCTCGACGAAAGGTGAATCCGATGGCGACCGCAGTTGCGACCGAACCGCAGGCGCTGGGCGTGAAGAACGCGCCCCCGGCCGTCCCGCCCCTGAGCGTGACCGAAAAGGCCGCGCTCGAGGTGAAGCGGCACATCGCGGACATGCAGGGCCGCAGCGAGATCGAGCCGGGCGGCACGCTGTACCTCCGCGTCCGCGTCCAGGGCGGCGGGTGCAGCGGGTTCCAGAACAAGCTCGACCTCGACGCCAAGTACGACGAGAAGACCGACCACAAGCTCGAGTTCCACGGCATCGAGGTCGTGGTGGACAAGCGGTCCATGCTGTACCTCGCCGGGGCCGTAGTGGACTTCCACGACGACCTGAACAAGCGCGGGTTTACGATCACCAACCCGTCGGCCAAGAGTACCTGCGGCTGCGGCAGCTCCTACTCCATGTAATGAGTAGTGGTCAGTGGAGAGTGGACAGGAAGAACCAACGCTTTCGGTCTTTCTGTCCACTGACCACTG